>NZ_JBHVDI010000067.1:0-18238 GCF_042802875.1 Kocuria sp. NPDC057446
GGCCTACAGAGCCGCAGAGCCGCAGGCAGCACGCCCCCGAACTGGGGACAGCAACCTCCCGGGTGATTGCAGATGCATCCATAGGCTGAAGGGGAACTGACGCTTTCCTGACAGGATCCCCGTGACCTCCTCCTCTGCCTCGCTCCGCCTGGGCGCCTCCGCGCTCGTCCTCCTGCTCCTGACCGGCTGCGGCGGATCGGCGGTCTCCAGCGACGCGACGTCGTCGGGCGCCGCCTCGACCGAGACCTCCGCCGCCGCCGAGCTGCGCGGCGAGCGCGCCGTGGTGGAGCGGGTGATCGACGGCGACACCGTCGACGTCCAGGTGGGCGGCGAGGGGGTGCGGGTGCGGCTGCTCAACATCGACACCCCGGAGACCAAGGACCCGAACGAGGTCGTCGAGTGCCTCGGCCCGGAGGCGACCGCGCTGCTGGAGGAGCTCCTGCCGCCGGGCACCGTGGTGGGTCTGGAGTACGACCAGGAGCGCACCGACCGCTACGGCCGCACCTTGGCGGGGGTCTTCCGGCAGGACGGGACCCTGGTCAACGCCGAGATCGCCCGCCAGGGCCTGGGCACGCCGCTCTACATCGCGCCGAACGGCCGGTTCCTGCCGCCCGTCGAGGAGGCGTTCGCCGAGGCCGAGGCGCAGCAGGCCGGTCTGCTCGACCCTGCCCACGGCTGCACCATCCCGGCACAGCTCCAGCAGGCGGCGAGCGCGCTCGCCGACGCCGCACCGGCGGATCTCGCCGACGCGGCGGGTGAGGTCGCGGCCGCCGTCGCGTTCCTGGCAGCCCTCGACGCGGTCGACGGCGACGCGCACCCGCACCTCCGCCACCTGGTGGGGCTGCCGTCGCTGAAGCGCGGCATCGCGGAAGTCCGCCGGGACGCCACCGCCCTCCAGGAGCGCGCCGCGGAGAAGCGCCGCGCGGCGGAGGCGAAGGCTGCGGAGCGCGCGGCGGCCGAGGACCAGCGCCGGCAGGCGGAGGCCGACGCGGCACGTGAGGCGGAGTCCGCCCGGCAGGCCGAGCTGACCCGCCAGGCCGAGGCCGCTCGGCAGGCGGCGGCCGACGCCGCCCGCCGGGCGGTCGTGCCCGCACCGGCGCCGGCCCCTGCTCCCGCGCCGAGACCCGCCCCGGCTCCCGCACCGGCCCCCGCCCCGGCACCGAAGCCCGCTCCGAACCCGGGCGCCAACATCGTCGACCAGGCCCCTCCCGGCTACTACGCCGACATCCCCGGCTACACCGGACCCCGGTGCTACGCGCCCGGCGGGAAGTTCTTCAAGCCCTGCTGATCCCGGGCGGCAGCTCGCACGAGAGCCCGATGGAGGGCCCAGTGTCACCGGCCGAGTTCCGCCGGCGGGTTGCCGGTCGAAGCAGCCGGGGAGGATCATGGGACGCAGCACGACGTCCACCCCGTTGCACCTCGATGTCGAGGGTCCTGACATGGCCATCCACGCGCTCCCGCCCGACCGGGACATCCGGTCGACTCCCACCGTCCCCGGTGCGCAACCTGGGCCAGGGGGGTGAGTCCGGTGAGCGAGGCCTTCCACCTCGAGCTGGCGGCCGAGGACCCCGAGTCCGTGATGCTGCTGTTCGACACCATCGGGGCGCGCTTCTCCTTCCAGCCCTCCGAGCGCGGCCTGTCCTACCGGGAGGAGCGAACCGGGGACGAGGACGTGTCCCTGGCGCGGGTGGAAGTGGAAGGGTCCTACTCCTCGTGGGGGGACACCCAGATGTTCAGCGTCATCCAGCGCACCGCCGGCCGGTGCGACTGGTCCACCCGCACCGAGTCCGGCACCGGGATCGACGCCCCGGTCCTGATCACCCCGTCCAGCCCGACCCTGTTCGTGGTGGACTCCCTGCGGGCCAGCAACGTCTACCTCACCGCGGGCATGGTGCACGGCATCGCCGAGACCGTCTACGGCACCGAGAACACCCCGGTGGTGTTCGCCTCGGCCCACCCGCTCACCCCCCGGCTGGGCCAGTACTGGTCCTCCCTGGCCCGTCTGGCCCAGGAGCTCGTGGACTCCGGGGCCTTCGACGCCCCGCTGGTGCGCGCCGGCCTCACCCGGCACCTGGCTGTGGCGCTGCTCGAGTGCTTCCCCCTGGTCGGGGACCAGGAGCTGCGCGCACTGTCCATGGCCGCCCAGACGCGCCGCTACCGCATCGCCACGCAGTTCATCGACGACCACGCCCACCAGCCGATCACCGTCGACGACGCCGCCCGGGCGGCGAACACCCCCACCCCCACCTTGGTCCAGGCCTTCCGCGCCAACCACCCGCACCGGCTGACCCCCACCGAGTACCTGGCCCAGGCGCGGTTGGCCGGCGCCCACGCCGAGCTCCTGCACGCCGACCCCACCACAGGGGAGACCGTGGCCGGCATTGCCGCCCGGTGGGGCTTCGCCCACTCCGGACGCTTCGCGTCCCGCTACCGCGCCGCCTACGGCGTGCCGCCCAGCACCACCCTGTACCGCTGACCCCGGGCCGTTGTGTGCACCGGCCCCGCACTGCCGTGTCGGACGGGCCGAGGACCCCGGGGCCTGAGACGATCGTCGTCCCAACGACCCGAGGAGCCCATCGTGGAGAAGACAGGTCAACCGGTCGAGGAGTACCTCGCCGGCGTCACGCCGAAGCGGCGGCGGGAGGACGCCGAGCGGCTCGTGCCGTGGTTCGCCCGGATCACCGGCCGGCCGGCGGAGATGTGGGGCACCATCGTGGGCTTCGGCGAGTACCACTACCGGTACGCGAGCGGGCACGAGGGGGACGCCCCCGCAGCCGGCTTCTCCGCCCGCAAGGCCGCGACGACGATCTACGTGTACGACGGCGTCGACGCCCACCGGGAGAACCTGGCGCGCCTTGGCCCGCACACCACCGGCGTGGGGTGCATCTACCTCAAGGACCTCGACGCGGTGGACCTGGACGTCCTCGAGCAGATCATCGCCGCCTCCTGCGCCGCGCTCGGCGACGGCCCGTGGACCGCCCGCGCCCGGGACGGCGCCACGGACTGACCCGACGCCACCGCCCCCGGCCCGGAGACGACTTCCCGGCGACACGGAGGCGACATGAGTCACGGGCCGGCGACGATCCGGCCGGTCCCCTTGGGTGCGCATCCGCCGGGTGTCTACGGTCAGCACACGCCTCATCGGCACCGGCCGGACGGACACCACCGAACGAGGGGACGAGACGATGCCGCTCTATCTGTCCAAGTTCAGCTACACCCCCGAGACGTGGGCCCGGATGATCGCCCACCCCGAGGACCGGCGCCAGGCCGCCCAGGACTACGTCGAATCGGTCGGCGGGACGCTGCACGGCTTCTGGTACGCCTTCGGCGAGCACGACGGCTACAACCTGTGGGAGGCACCCGACAACGTGTCCATGGCCGCCGTCGCCCTGGCCATCAGCGCGGGCGGGGCCCTGAGCTCGATCGAGACCACGGTGCTCGTGAGCGTCGAGGACACGATCGAGGCCCTGCACCGGGCCGAGCGGATCAGATACCGGGCTCCCGGGACCTGATCCCCTCCGGCACCCGTGGCGACCGAGCACGCACCGACCGGAACCAGCACGGAGGACCACCATGCAGACCCTGGACCGCGCCGAGGAGTCCATCCACGTCGAGGCACCGCCGCAGGTGGTCTACGACCTGGTCGCCGACGTCACCCGGACCCCCGAGTACAGCCCCGAGGTCGACGAGGTCGTCTGGCTCGACGACGGCGGACCCCGCGTGGGCGCACGCTTCCGGGCGCGCAACCGGGTGCCGGCCCACCCCCGGGTCTCCTGGCACAACAAGCCCATCGTCATGGCGGCCGAGCCCGGCCGGGAGTTCGCCTTCGCCCGCACCGAGGCCTTCGCCGGCACCCTCGTGTGGCGCTACCGGTTCGAGCCCGAGGGCACGGGCACCCGGGTCACGGAGTCCTACGAGATCGCCCGCCCGATCGGCCGCATCGGCTGGTTCATCATCGGCACCCTGGGCCGGGACCCGGACCGGACGACCACGATGCGGCAGGGACTCCACGAGAGCCTGCAGCGGCTCCAGCGCGTGGCGGAGGCCGACGCCGCATCGCCGCCCTCGGCCCCCGGGACCGACCGGCCCGGCGACGGTGCCGGCCCGGACTAGCTCAGGCGCGCCGCGGCAGCGATCACGGCGTTGCGCGCGGGCAGCAGGTGCCGGGCCGTGCTCACGCCGTTGGCCAGCCGGGCCAGGCGAACCGTCCGGGTGGTCGACCGGCGGCGTGCGACGTCGTAGCGGTGCAGGGCGCCGGGCACGTCGGGGGCCGCGGTCAGCGCCTCGACGAGGGCGGTGGCGTCGATCAGCGCCTCGCAGGCTCCCCGGCCGAGGTTGGGGGCCATGCCGTGGGCGGCGTCGCCGAGGAGCGCGGTCCCGCCCCGGACGTAGGAGGGCAGGCGGGGCACGTCGAGCAGGATGCGCCGGTCGATCGAGCTGTCCCCGAGGGCGCCCAGGACGCGCCGCACGGCCGGGTGCCAGTCCCCGTAGAGCCGGTGCAGGACCTCCCGGTCCTCGCGCCCGGCCCCGGAGGAGGCGAGCACGTCGGCGCGGACGCTCGCGAACCAGTTGGTGCGCTCGGCGTCGTGCGGGGTGATCCCGAAGAGCCGTGCCGGCCCCCAGGTCTCCGTGGCCCCGTCCGCCGGTCCCGGGACGGTGCCGCGGAGGGCGACCGTGCCCAGCGGCCGCGGGGCGACGCCGAAGAGCGCCGCCCGCAAGAGGCTGTGGACGCCGTCCGCGGCGACGACGACGTCGGCCGTCGGCAGGCCGCCGAGGCCGGTTGCCGGGGTGTCCCACGCGATGGTGCCCGGGGGGATGCCCTCGGCCAGCGCCGCCAGGAGCGCGGGCCGGGGAACCAGCCGGGCCGAGCGCCGGGCGCCCAGGCGGCCGATCTCGGTGCCGTCCGGGCGGAGGAGCCGTGCGCCGCGCAGCTCGACCGAGTCGGCCCGGACCTGCTCCCCCACCCCCAGCCGGTCGAGGGCCCGCATCGCCTCGGGCCACATGCCCAGGGCCGTGCCGGTGGACGGCAGGCCCGGCGAGCGCTCGAGCACGTGGACGTCCCAGCCCGCGGCGAGCAGCCCGCGGGCGGTGGCGAGACCGGCGATGCCGGCTCCGACGACGACGGCTGATCCGCGCACGGCTCCTCCTGGACTCGGTGGTCCCGGTGCGGGCGCGGGCCCGGGCCGGGAACCGTGAAGACGGTGGACGTCGGCGGACGTCCCGTCTCCAGTGTCTACGCTCGGGCGGCCGGTGTCCGGGGCCGGCGGCCGGGGGCGCCCTCGAGCAAGAGGAGTCGGCGCCGGTAGGCCTGCACGAAGGCGGCGAAGGCGGCCACAGCCGCGACCGTGTTGAAGGCCATCCGGGAGCGGGCGTGCCAGGTCACGAACTCGTCCGCGACCTGGTGCAGGTACTCGGCGGAGTGCACAGCCGTGCCCTCGACGAACCTGATCTCGTTGCGCGGCCAGAAGTAGAGCATCGAGACCACACCCTCCGCCACGAACATGGCCAGGCTCAGCAGCACCCACCAGCGCACCGTGGGCATCCGCCGGCACAGCACCAGCGACGCGGCCCCCAGCACCCAGGTGGCGAAGCCCAAGGGCGGGAAGACGTCGGAGGGGCCGCTGACAGCGAGGAACTCCATGGCCCGCTCCAGGGAGACCGGCGGATCGTGGAAGACGTTGGGGTAGACCATGAACGTCTCCAGGACGACGGCGCCGAACAGCGTCATCGTGATCCACAGGTACGCCGTGAGGACCGGCAGGGCCAGACGGTGTGCGAGGGACGGGGTGTGCGTCCTGCGCGGGCGGCCGGACGTGCGGGTCGCCGCTGGGGTGTCAGGCGTGCGTGTCATGCTCCTGACGCTACGGAGCAGCAGCACTCCCCGGCATCGGGCGCAAGGCGTCTGTTCCGTCGCCGGAGGAGGACGTCTCCGGTCCCCCGGCGGCGGCCCCGCCCGTCGCCGGGAACGGACGGCGACCCACGGACGACCGCTCAGGGGCGCCGTCTCAGGGGCGCCGTCTCAGGGTCGCCGTCTCAGGGTCGCCGTCTCAGGGGCGCCGGGCGGCCCAGACGGTGCGGTCGACGCGGAGGAGCAGGTCCGCACGGCGCAGCAGGGCTTCGGGGTGATCCGGGGCCAGAAGGTGGTCGAGGGTGCCGAGGTCCGCCGCCTCCACCCGGTCCTGCAGGGCCGGACGCAGGTGGGAGAGCCAGGTCTGGGCGTAGTGAGCGGTGGCCGCCGGATCCTGGTGCGCCGCGGTGCTGACGGTGTGCGGGCCGCGGACCTCGAACCCGGTCTCCTCCAGCAGGGGCCGCCAGTCCGGGTGGGCATTCCATCCGGCGTCGGCCAGGGCCCGGTGGCACCGGGACTCGAGTCCGGCGCGGCCGATCCCGAGGTCCTCGGGCAGGAAGCGGGGCAGACCGTCCAGCTCGACGACCACCAGCAGCCCGCCGGGTCGCAGCGACGCGCGGACGTCGCCCAGGAGCGCCGCGGGGTCGGCCACCTCGTGCAGGAACGAGGAGGCCCACACCAGGTCCACCGCACCGACCGCGGGCCATGCCGCGTCCAGGTCCGCCGGCACCACCTGGACCCGGCCGTCCAGCCCCTGCTCGCGGGCTGCCGCCTGCACACGCTCGAGCATCACAGCGGACCGGTCGACCGCCACCACCTCCGCGGCGGGGAAGCGCCGGGCCAGCGCCAGGGCTCCGGTGCCCGTTCCGGCACCCAGGTCGAGGATCCGCTCCGGGCTGTCCCTGACGAACCGGGTGCCCCACGCGACCGCCTCCGCCCAGGAGTCGCCGGACATCGTGGCATCGAGATCCAGCAGCTGCGCGAGGCCCTCCTCGCGGTGGTGATCGTGGGAGGCCCGGTGCTGAGCGTGGTGCGTCATACCCCCCACGCTATCCGTACCGTGCCTTGCAGGCACACATGCTTGCTCCAAACGCAAGAAGTGATCGCGTCGTCCCGGTCGGGCTCGACATGTCCGCGATCAGAACCGGACCGCCGGCGCCGAGGAGCCCGCCGACCACGCGAGGGTCCGGCCCCGCGACCAGCAGCGGCCCACGGCCTCGACGTGCAGGGTCGACCCGTGGAACAGCGCCAGGCCGAGGATGCTGTGGCCGGAGGCGCGCCGGTCGCCGAGAGTCGGGATCGCCGGTGCGACTCCGACCCCCTCCGCCGACACCCAGGCCACCGGTCTCCCGGCGGCCGCCGCATCGAGGCGGTGCAGGAACCGCAGGCGGGCCTCGAGGGAGAGGCGAGGCAGCGCCCACGCGGTGGTGACCACCGGCAGGGCATCCGCGGGCACGTGGGCGAAGGCGCGCGGCAGCTCCTCGAGGACGTCACCGGGCAGCAGCAACGGCGGGTCCGCCGCCGCCAGCGCGATCTCCGCCTCGAGCCGCACGGCCTGCTCCGGCCGGTCCGGCCACACGCAGGCGCGCAACCAGCGGGCGTCGTCGTCGTCGGTGACGTCGAGCGGATCGCGGTCGAGACCGATGCGGGCGACCACCTCGGGGATCGCCCGGGGCGGGACGGGCCGGTCCCCCACGATCGAGGACGCCAGTTGCACGGGGGACGACGGGTCGCCCAGCGACTGGCCGTTGCTGTACGTGATGCCCACGCGGTCGACGCTGAGATCGAGCCCGGCCGAGCACCCCACGTCGATCAGCCCCACCGCGCTCGCGCCCGCCCGGTGCGCCGCCTCGGCGATGGACGGATACAGCACGGCACCGTGCCCGGTCTCGTCGGGCCGCGGCGGCCGGCGCCCCGCGAGGGCCACGACCATGTGGGTCAGGCGCAGCAGCGTGTCCACCGCCGCACGGGCGGCGGCATCGCCGTCCCCCGACGCATAGGCGGCGGCGAGCGCCGGGGCACGACCGGCGAGGGCGAGGTCGTGCAGCGCGGCGAGGACCACCGTGGGGTGCCGCCTGCGCGCCGGCGCCGTCCCGATGGCGCGCAGGGCCTCGTCGGACTCGCCCAGGGCGAGCGCGACGCGCTCGTACAGCGGCGACGTCCCGGCGGCGTCGACCTCGCCGAAGCGGCGGTACGCCTCGGCGAGCGTGCGCGCGGCGTCCCCGAGGGCGTCGCTTCCTGCGGGCGATCCTGGCATCCCGACAACTCTAGCCTCGGGAACGGAGCACTCACCCGGTCCGTGTCAGCGCCGCACGCCGCGCATGTGCTGGACGGCCCAGGCGAGCAGACCTGCCACGAGACCCCACAGGGCGTTGGTGAGCAGGATCGGCACGATCGCGATCGGTGCGGAGACCGGGCCCTGCAACGTCCCGGTCAGCACGGTCGAGAGGACGGCACTCAGCGGGATGACACAGATCCCGTACGCCAGCCCGGCCAGCACCAGGGTCAGCACGGGACGGGGCACTCGGCCGAGGCCGACCACCCCGATCCACACCGAGGTGACCAGCGCCGTGAGCAGCAGCGGACCCGTGGGAGCGCCGAGGCCGTCCGCCGCCCCGGTGATCCGGGCGAGCGGACGCAGCAGGGCGACGGCGCCCAGGCCCAGTACCAGCACCCAGTTCACGGCAGGGCGAGTGCTTCCAGGAGTTGCGGTGCGGTTCGTCATGGCCCTGACGCTACGGAGCGCGGCCTGGGCGCACATCCGGCGGGAAGCGCTGCGTGCATCGCCCGGGACGGAGTTCCCGGTCGCCCGGGAGCGACCCCATCCGTCGCCTCCGGACCGACGTCGGTGGCGGACGGGCTGGCTACCCTGGAAGCATGCCCAGCACCGCTGCGGTCCGCCCCGCGCACCGGCCGGCCGAGGACGTCGATCCCCGTCTGGTCGACGGTGTGCTCGCGGCTGCGATGGCCGTGGTCGTGGCGGTCGTCGTCGCCGCGGACCTGGAGGGCACCGGCCGCGCCGGTGCCCTCGCCTGGCTCTTCGCGGCCGGCTTCGGAGCCCTGCTGCTGGCCCGGCGGCGGGCGCCCCGGCTGGTGCTGGTCCTGACCGTGCTCGGGATCTTCGTCTACTACGTGTTCCAGCTGCCGCCCATCGGCATCGCCCTGCCGGCCGTGGCCGCCCTGTACTCGGCCGCCGAGGCGGACCGCACCCGCTCGGCGGTCGCCGCAGGTGCGGTGCTGGTGTCCGTGGCGGCCTACTTCCGGGTGGACGAGGGCCTGCCGGCCGCCTATCTGGTCAGTTACGACCTGCTCACGGACGTCGCCCTGGTCGCCGCGGCCATCGCGCTCGGGGTGAGCGTGCGCTCCCGCCGGGAGCTCCGCGCCCAGCAGGAACGGCTGCGCGCGCTCGCCGCCGCCGAGGAGCGCCGGGAGGCCGATCGCCGCCTGCAGGCCGAGCGGGCCGGGATCGCCCGGGACCTGCACGACAGCATCGGGCACACGATGTCCGTGATCGCCGTGCACAGCAGCGTGGCCGCCGAGGCCGTCGGGCGCGACGACGAGGCCGCGGCCAGGGCGCTCGAGCGGGTCCGGTCGGCCGCCTCCGCCACGCTGCGCGAGCTGCGGAGCACCGTGAAGCTGCTCCGCTCCCCCGGCGCCGATCCGGTGGTGCGCAACGGTCTCGGCCTCGCCGGCATCCCCCAGCTGCTCGAGGCGGCCCAGGACGCCGACGTGGCGGTGACGGCACGGGTCGACGTCGACCCCGAGGAGCTGGACACCGCCATCGACGCGGCGGCCTACCGGATCGTGCAGGAGTCCCTCACCAACGTCCTGCGCCACTCCGGGGCCCGGCACGCGGTGGTGCGGGCCAGGACGGAGGACGGGAGCCTGGAGCTGTGCATCTCCGACGACGGACGCGGTGCCTCTCCCGGCGACGTCGTCGACGCCGCCGGCGGACGGGGCCTGCCGGGCATGGCCGAGCGCGTCGGCCTGCTCGGCGGCACGCTCAGGGCCGGCAACCGGGACGGCGGCGGCTTCGAGGTCCGCGCCAGGCTGCCGAGGAGGCTGGGACCGTGATCGACGTCGTCGTCGTGGACGACCAGGAACTGGTGCGCACCGGGCTGCGCGCCCTGGCCGAGCGGGACGGGGACATCGCCGTGGTCGGGGAGGCCGCCACCGGCCGGACCGGTCTGGCCCGGGTGCGCGAGCTGCACCCGGACGTGGTGCTCATGGACATCCGGATGCCCGAGCTGGACGGCCTCGAGGCGACCCGCCGGATCGTGGCGGACCCGGCGCTGCGGGACGTGCGGGTGCTGGTGCTGACCACCTTCGACGAGGACGAGCACGTCTTCGAGGCGATCCGCGCCGGGGCCGCCGGCTACCTGCTCAAGGACGTCTCCCCCGCCGACCTGCGCCGGGCGATCCGCGTGGTCGCCGCCGGGGAGTCCCTCCTCGCGCCCTCGGTGACCCGCACCGTGCTGGAATCCATCGCCGCGAGACCGGAGACCGCGCTCGACGACACCCCGCTCCGCGCGCTGAGCGAGCGCGAGCAGGAGGTGCTCGAGAAGGTGGGGTGGGGGCTGTCCAACGACGAGATCGCCCAGCAGCTGTTCCTGTCCCCCGCCACTGCGCGCACCTATGTGTCCCGGCTGCTGGGCAAGCTCGGTGCCCGCGACCGGTCGCAGCTGGTCGTGCTCGCCTACGAGACCGGCCTGCTCACCCCGGGCCACTGAGGACGGAGGACAGGAATGGACGAGCTGCAGCGGATCGCCGCGGCCTTCCCCGACCTGGCGTGGTCGAGGGCGCGGAAGGTCACGGAGGGCTGGGACCACGTCGTCGTGATCCTGGACGACGCCCTGGTGTTCCGCTTCCCGCAGGAGGCGCCCTACACGGAGGCGCTCGCCCGGGAGGTGGAGGTCCTGGACCACCTCGGGCCGCGGCTGCCCGTGCGGATCCCGCGCTACGACCGCGTGGCGCCCGACGGCTCGTTCGCCGGATATCCCCTGCTGCCGGGCCGGACGCTCCAGCCGGAGGTGCTGGACTCCCTGGACGGGACGGCGCGCGAGGCGCTCGTGGACCAGCTGGCCGGCTTCCTCTCCGCCCTGCACACCGCGCCGGTCGCCGGCACCCCGCTCGAGCAGGTGCCGCCGTCCTGCCTGGCCGAGGACCAGGACGACGTCCGCAGCGCGGCCGCCGCGCACCTGCCCGCCCTGCTGACCGCGGCGGAGCTCGACGACGTGGAGCGCATCCTCGGGGAGGTCGACGCCCTCCTCGCCGCCGACCTCCCCGACGTGGTGGTGCACAACGACGTCTACAGCCGGCACCTGCTCTGGGACGACGACGCGGCCCGGCTCGGCGTGATCGACTTCAGCGACATGTCCGTGGGGGACCCCGCCGTGGACTTCGCGGAGCTGTACGAGTACGGCGAGGACTTCGTCCGCGCGGTGCACGAGCGCTACACCGGACCGGCGGATCCCGGGCTCCTCGACCGGGCCTGGACCTACCAGCGCTGGATCGGGGTGTACATGCTCACCGACCACTTCGACGTCGGCAAGACGACGTGGGAGGTCGCCCGGGAGACCTTCGACCGGGTCCGGGCGGGGCGCGGCGGCTGAACGGGACGCCCTGCGGCCCGGGCTGCGAGCTCCGACGGCGAGCTCGGACGGCGAGCGCAGGACCGCGTCACGCAGACGCCGGCACCCTCCCGGGGTGGTCCGGGCCACCCGTTCTTCCTAGGCTGGGAGCCCCGACCGTCCCCACCGTGCACCGAGGAACGACCATGGCGTCCACCGCGTTCACCATCCGTCCGGCGACGAGCGAGCGGTTCGACGACGTCGCCACCGTCCTGGGTCCCCGGAACCCCGAGTCGTCGGTCTGCTGGTGCCTCACCTACCGGCTCCCCTCGAAGGAGAACCGCGCACTGACGGGCCCGGAACGGGCCCGGACGGTCCAGGAGCTGTGCGCCCGGTCGATCCCGCCGGGCGTCCTCGCCTACGACGACGGGACCGTGGTGGGCTGGTGCGGCGTGGCGCCGCGGGCCGAGCTGCACGCCTTCACCCACGGGAGGACGATCCCGCACGTCGACGACCTCCCGGTCTGGAGCGTGTGGTGCTTCCGGGTGCGTGGCGGTCAGCGGGGCCGGGGCGTGGCCCAGGCCCTGCTCGAGGGCGCCGTGGAGCACGCCCGCGACCACGGCGCGCCGGCCGTCGAGGGCTACCCCGTGGACAACGGGGACCGGAAGGTCGACACCACGATGGCCTACGTGGGCACCCGCACCATGTTCGAGCGCGCCGGCTTCACCAAGGCCGCCGACACCACCTCGACGCTCAACCGCTTCCCGCGGGTGCTCATGCGGCTGCCGCTGCGCTGAGCGGGATCCGCGCCGTCAGCCGCGCGATCGTTCGTGGAACTGCAGCCGGTGCCCGTCCGGCGCGTCGACCGTGGCGTACGTCCCCCACGGCTCGCTGATCGGGTCGGACACCGCCGCACCCTTCGAGCGCAGCTCCGCCACGGTGGCCGCGACGTCGTCCGCGGTGAAGGTCAGGTGGGCGCCCTCCCCGGGGATCCTGTCGAAGGCTGCCGCCGCCGACAGGACGATCGACGTCTGGGCACCCCCGGGTCGGACCTCGAGCCAGCGGGCACCCCCGCCCATGTCGGCGTCCGTCACGACGTCGAAGCCCAGGACGTCCCGGTAGAACGCCAGCGCCTCCTCCTGGTCGCCCACGTACAGCACCGCCGAGGCCACGTTCGTGATCATGAGTTCCTCCTGTGCCGGCTCGTCACCGCGGATGCGCGCGGCCGGTCGGCCGCGACACCCTCATCATGCCCGCGCCCGACGCGCCTCCTGCCCCCTCGCCAGGTGAGGAGCCGGTCCCCGCACACGGTCCGTCACATTCCGCCGGCCCCTGGTCTCCATTGACCGCTCGGCCTATCTTTTGACCATGCGCTCAAAAGCGGGACCCGGTGGCGCCCCGACGTTCACGAAGACGGCCCGCCGGGCCCAGATCCTGGCGTGCGCGATCGAGGCCATCGCCGAGACCGGCTACGGGCGGGCCTCCCTGGCCGAGATCGCCCGCCGGGCGGGCGTGAGCAAGGGCGTGGTCTCCTACTACTTCACGTCCAAGGACGAGCTGCTGACCCAGGTGGTGCTCGACGTCTACGGCCGGGCCGGGGCCGCCATCGCGGCCCGCACCGACACCGAGACCGACCCGTCCGCGGTGCTGACCGGGTACGTGGAGGCGAACCTGGCCTTCCTGGATGAGCACCCGGCCGACATCCGGGCCGTGACCGAGATCGCGATGAACCTGCGCACCCCCGAGGGCGCCCCCCGGTTCACCCCGTCGGGAGCCGACCCGGTGCTGACCCACCTGGAAGGGCTGCTGCGTGCCGGGCAGGAGGCCGGGAGCTTCCGGGACTTCGACGCCCACGCCCTGGCCATCCTCGTCCGCGGGGCGATCGACACCGCCTCCGGTCGGCTGGTCACCGACCCGGACTTCGACCTGAGCACCTACACCCGCGAGCTCGTCGCCCTCGTCGGGCTCGCGACCCGGAGAACTCCCTGAGGAGACCGCCATGCGCGCCCCGGACCCCACACCGACCCCGGCCGTTCCACTGGCCGCGCGGCCGGGCAGCGACCCTGCACCGGTACCGGCCGACGGCGCGGCGCAGTTCGAGCAGCGCCCGCGCCGCCGGCGCCATCCGCTGGTGGGACTGCTGGGTGCGGGCCTCGTCCTGCCCTTCGCGCTGTACTACGGGTTGCGGCTGGCCGGGGTGGAGCCCTGGGCGGCGCTGCTGCTCGGCGGACTCGCCCCGCTGCTGCGCGTGCTGATCACCGCGGCCCGCGCCCGCCGGCTGGACCGGCTCGGGGCCTTCACCCTGTCCGTGCTGACCGTCAACACCGCCGTGGGCCTGATCACGGCCGACGCCCGGCTGCTGATGGCCCTGGGCGGCTGGCTCACCGCGCTGCTGGGAGCGTGGCTGCTGGTGAGCCTCCGGGGAGGCCGGTCCGCGCTGTTCGACGTCACCGTGACCCTGATGCCCGCCGAGGCCGCCGCCGGGTGGCAGCACGACTGGCGGCACCGCCCGCAGTTCCGCCGGATCTTCCGGGCGATGACCGCCGGCTGGGGAGCCGCCTTCCTGATCGCGACCGCCGCCCGGATCGGCATGGCCTACACCCTGCCCGTCGACGTGGTCCCGGTCGCCGCCGCCGGAGTGCTGCTGCTGCTCCTGGTGGCCGTCGTCCAGGCGGGCAAGGCGTCCGGTCGGCGACACCTGGGCCCGGTCACGGGGACATCCTCCGCGCCCGTCCCGGCGGCGCCCGGTGGGGACGGGCCCACGAAACGAACCAGGGGCTGACCTGGGCCGTTGACGCCACGTTGCGCCCAGCCGGGCCCGGAAATGTGAGAGTTCCCACTCGCCCTGGGCTTTCCCCGGCCAGTCCGGATAATGGGTAAGGCTGGCCCGAGCATCGACGCGGGGATCAGCACCCCCTTCCCCGCAACCGAAGCAGGACAGCATGACTCTGGAAAAACCACGCACCGAGGCCACCGCGCCCGAGGACCAGCCGCAGGCCGAGGAGCAGACCGAGAAGAAGAGCCCGGCCCTGAACATCCCGGGTCTGCTCGCCGGTGCCGCCACCGCCGCCACCATGTCGGTGATCGGCGGCCACCTCAGCGTCGTCGGCACCGTCCTCGGCGCCGCCCTGACCAGCATCGTCTCCGGCATCGCCGTGGTCGTCTACTCGACCTCGCTCGAGAAGAGCCGCCGCGGCCTCAAGAAGGTCAAGACCACCGTGGCCCAGCACGTGATCGCACGCCCCGGCCTGGACGCCTCCGACTCGGACGGCAGCACGGCCGTGGCCGCGGGCAGCCGCTGGAGCACCCTGCGCCCGCGTCTCAAGCCCATCCTGGTCAGCACCGGCGCCATCCTGGGCCTCGCGGTCGGAGCGGTCTTCGGCATCCAGGCGCTCACCGGCACCGAGCTCTCCGGCGGCACGGGCACGATCCAGCGCACCGTGACCGGCAGCGAGTCCGTGGCCCAGCGCAGCGCCGTCACCCCCGCTCCGGCCGAGGACCCCGCCGCCGGCACCGGCGAGGTGGCCCCCGAGGGCACCGTCCCGTCCGCCGAGGCCCCCGAGGCCCCCGGCGCAGCGGTGCCGGGCGAGGTCGCCCCGACGAGCGGGGCGGTGACCGGTGACGGCACCACGTCCGGCGGCACCCTCCCGGGCACGGGCGGCCAGCAGTCCGGCACCGGCCAGACCGGCGCGGATACCGGCCAGCCGGGCGCCGGCGCGGCCGCCCCGCAGGTCGTGCCGGGCGCCGACGCCGGAGCGGCCCCCGCGGCACCGTAGGGTCAGCACGCACGGGAAGAACTCCGGGGCGGGGACGTGGACACCACGTCCCTGCCCCGTCCCGTGTCCGGGCCGTGGGACCGGGGGCGGCGACGCCATCTTTCGTCATGTTCGCCTGTCCGCCCTGACCAGGCCCGATGTTCTCGCGGTCCCGACGAGGTCTGGACTTAAGTCGACAGACATATGTCCCGTGCGGCACCTAACTTGGCCTCATCCCGGCTGCGGTTGCCGGCGGGACATGATCGACGAAGGGGATGACAGTGGCAGGGGTTCGAGAAGTTCGCGGAAATCAGGTGGCGCAGTGGCTGACGGTGGCGGCCGTCGTGCTGTTCATCGCCAACGGCGCCGTCCTGGCACTGGGGTCCCACGCCTACGGCTGGGCCACGCTGCTGTTCACGGCGGCCGTGTACTTCGCGGTCACCACCGGGATCGTGGGACGCCCCCTCCGGGAGCACTGACCCACCGGCCCTGATCCGCCGGCACCGGCCCGACGACGGAGCGCCGGCCCCGAACGCCCCTCGTGCGGGGCCGGCGCTCCGTCGTCGTGCCGGCCGCGGACCCGCGGAGCGGAGGGATGCGGCCCGGCTGGTATCGTCCCTGTGGTCCACCCCACACATGCACCCAGCGAGGACCACCATGTCGCGCTCCCCTGCCCCGCGGACGATCTCCGCCGACGCAGACCCCGTCCACTCCCCGTCGACCACGCACCCCGACCGTCCGGACGCCGCACCTGATTCCCGGACGCGGCCCTCCGCGGTCGACACCGGCTGGATGCTCGGCCTGTTCGGCACCGCCATCGGCGCGGGCATCCTCTTCCTCCCCATCAACGCGGGCGCCGGCGGTCTGTGGCCGCTGCTCGTGGTGACGCTGCTCATCGGGCCGATGACCTACCTGTCCCACCGGGCCCTCGCGCGCTTCGTGTGCGCCTCCCCGCGCAAGGGCGAGGACATCACGGTCGTGGCCCGCGACTACTTCGGGGAGGGCGCCGGGCGGGTCATCACCGTCCTGTACTTCCTCGCGATCTACCCCATCGTCCTGATCTACGGGGTGGGCATCACCAACACGGTCGAGAGCCTCCTGGTCAACCAGCTCGGGCTGCCCCCGGTGCCCCGCGTGCTGCTCTCCGGGGTGCTGATCGCCCTGATGATGCTGGTCATGGTCGCCGGTCAGCGCCTCATGCTCGCCGTGACCCGCTGGTTGGTCTATCCGCTGATCCTCGCCCTGCTGGGAGTGACGCTCTACCTGATCCCCACCTGGCAGGTCGGCGACCTCGCCGCGGTGCCGTCCGCCGGCGAGCTCTCCCTCTCGGTCTGGCTGATCATCCCGGTGCTGGTGTTCGCGTTCAACCACTCCCCGGCCATCTCCCAGTTCTCCTTGGCGATGCAGCGCGAGCACGGGACGGACGCGCCCGCGGCGGCCTCCCGGGTGCTGCGCCGCACCACGGTCCTGCTGGTGCTGTTCACCATGGGCTTCGTCTGGTCCTGCGTCCTGTCCCTGGGCACCACGGGTCTGCAGGAGGCCCGCGAGGCCAACCTCCCCGTGCTCTCCCACCTGGCCAACGTGCAGGACAACCCCTGGATCGGCTACCTCGGCCCGGCCGTGGCGATCGTGGCGATCGTCTCCTCGTTCTTCGGCCACTACCTGGGCGCCAGCGAGGGCGCGGCGGGCATCGTGCGCAGCATGCTGCCCGGCCGGATCCGGCAGCCCCGGGACCGGACGCTGCGCCGCGGCATCGCGGTCTTCATCTTCCTCACCACGTGGGCGGCCGCGGTGCTCAACCCGAGCATCCTGTCCCTCATCGAGTCCCTGGCCGGGCCCGTCATCGCCGTGATCCTCTACCTCATGCCGATGTACGCCGTGCGCCGCATCCCGGCGCTGGCGCCCTACCGGGGGCAGCTGTCCAACGTGTTCGTGACCGTCGCCGGTCTCGTGGCCATCAGCGGCATCCTCTTCACGCTCGTCCGCTGAGCCGGCCGGGTCCGCCCAGCGCCCGGCGCAGGGAAGCCCGCGCCACAGCGGTGTCCCCGGCGCCGGGAAGGGCGGCCCCGATAGACTGAGGGCCGCACACCGACCCGGTTCGAGACCGGTGCTACCGCCGGAGGAACATGGACCGCAACCCCACTGCCGCCGATGTCGCGCGCGAGGCCGGGGTCTCCCGGAGCGCGGTGTCGATGGTCCTCAACAACAACGCCGACGGCAACGTGTCCCCGACGGCCCAGCAGCGGATCCGGGAGGCCGTGCAGCGGCTGGGCTACGTGCCGAACGCGGTGGCGGTCGCGCTGCAGAGCCAGCGCACCAACACCATCGGCGTCATCACCGACGAGATCGTGACCAGCCCCTTCGCCGGCCGGATCATCAGCGGCGCCGGCTCCGTCGCCCGGCCGGCGGGCTACGTGCTGACGGTGGCCGACACGGAAGGGGTGGCGGGGCGCGATCTCGAGCTCGCCGAGGCCCTAATCCACCGGCACGTCGACGGCCTGGTCTACGCCACGGGCGGTCTCGTGGAGCTGGACCCGCCCGAGCCGCTGCTGCACCGTCCCGCGGTGCTCGCCAACTGCTACGACCCGCTGGGACGCCTGCCCGCGGTGATCCCGGACGAGGTGACGGGGATGCGTCGCGCCACGGAGCACGTGCTGGGCCTGGGGCACCGCAGGATCGCGCTGCTGACCGGCACGTCCGACTCCCCGGCCACCCCGCTGCGCCGCCAGGGCTTCGAGGCTGCCTGCGCGGAGTTCGGGGGCGACGCCCTGCGGCTCGCGGTCGAGCCGACCGGCTGGGAGATCCAGGACGGCTACCGTGCGGCGCAGCGCCTGCTCGCCCGGCCCGAGCCGCCGACGGCGGTCCTCGCCTCCAACGACCGCACCGCCACGGGTGTGCTGCTCTGCGCGGCGGCGTCGGGCCTGCGGGTCCCGGAGGACCTCTCCCTCGTGGGGGTCGACGACCAGCAGAGCGTGGCCGACCAGCTGGTCCCGGCGCTGACGACCGTGGCTCTGCCGCACCAGCGGATCGGGGCGCGGGCCGTGGAGCTGCTCCTGGAGCAGCTC
>NZ_JBHVDI010000068.1:0-18197 GCF_042802875.1 Kocuria sp. NPDC057446
GCGCGGGACTCGCTGGGGACGTGCGGGAGGACGGGGGCACGGGCCCCCGTCCTCCCGGGACGGGCTCAGTCGCGCTCGAAGGCCGTCTGCACCAGGGTCTCGAGCTCGGCCGCGTGGCGCTTGGCCGACCCGTTGGCCGGGGACGCGGACGCGGGGCGCGAGGCCAGCCGGACCGGGCGGTCGAGCTGGGGCACGAGGTTGACCGCCACGAACGGCCAGGCGCCCTGGTTGGCGGGCTCGTCCTGCGCCCACGTGAGCCGGGCCTCGGGGTACTTGCCGAGCTCCTCGCGCACCTCCGCGAGGGGCAGCGGGTACAGCTGCTCCACGCGCACGATGGCCGTGCTGCGGTCCTTGCGCTCCTCGCGCGCCGCGACGAGGTCGTAGTAGAGCCGGCCGGAGACCAGCACCACGTTCGTGACCTCGGAGGCCTCGAGCCCCGCCTGGTCGCCGATCACGGGCCGGAACGCACCCGAGGTGAACTCCTCGATCGGGGAGGCGGCCGCCTTGAGGCGCAGCAGCTGCTTCGGCGTGGCCACCACCAGCGGCTTGCGCGGGCGGCTGTAGGCCTGCCGGCGCAGCAGGTGGAAGTGATTGGCGGGCGTGGACGGGTTGGCCACCACCATGTTCTTCTCGGCGCACAGCGTCAGGAAGCGCTCGATGCGGGCCGAGGAGTGGTCCGGGCCCTGGCCCTCGAAGCCGTGCGGCAGGAGCATGACCAGCGACGAGCGCTGGCCCCACTTCTGCTCCGCGGAGGAGACGAACTCGTCGAGGATGATCTGGGCGCCGTTGACGAAGTCGCCGAACTGGGCCTCCCAGACGGTCAGGGCGTCGGGCCGCTCCACGGAGTAGCCGTACTCGAAGCCGAGCACGCCGTACTCGGACAGCAGCGAGTTGTAGATCGCCAGCTGCGCCTGGTTCCCGGAGAGGTGGTTGAGCGGCGTCCACTCCGCGCCGGTGCCGGAGTCGTAGAACACGGCGTGGCGCTGGGTGAAGGTGCCGCGCCGGACGTCCTGGCCGGACATCCGGACCGGGATGCCCTCCATCATGAGGGAGCCGAAGGCCATGAGCTCGCCCATGCCCCAGTCCACGCCGCCCTCGCGGGTCATCGCCTCGCGGCGCTCGAGCAGCTTGCGCAGCTTCTTGTGCACGGCGAAGTCCTCGGGGACCTCCACGTGCACCGCGCCGATCCGCTGGGCGGCCTCGGGGCTGATCGCCGTGGTGCGGGGGATCGAGACCCCGGAGTCCGCCTGCTGGGCGGAGGGGCGCTCGATGTTCGAGATCGCGGCGGAGTCCCCCGTGACCAGCGGGATGGAGGAGGTCTGCGCCTCGTGGGTCTCGGCGAAGACCCGCTCCAGCCGCTCCTGGTAGTCCTTGAGCGCCCGGTCGGCCTCCTCCTGGGTGATGTCGCCGCGGCCCACGAGGTTCTCGGTGTAGATCTTGCGGGTGGAGCGCTTCTCCTCGATGAGGTTGTACATCAGCGGCTGGGTCATCGAGGGGTCGTCGCCCTCGTTGTGACCGCGCCGCCGGTAGCACACGAGGTCGATGATGACGTCCTTGTGGAACGTCTGCCGGTACGCGAAGGCCATCTGGCCCACGTGCGTGACGGCCTCGGGGTCGTCGGCGTTGACGTGGAAGATCGGCGCCTGGAGGCCCTTGGCGATGTCCGTCGCGTAGGTGGTGGAGCGGGCCGCGGCCGGCGCGGTGGTGAAGCCCACCTGGTTGTTCACGACGACGTGGACGGTGCCGCCCACGGTGTAGCCGGGCAGCAGCGCCATCTGCAGCACCTCGGCGACGACGCCCTGGCCCGCGAAGGCGGCGTCGCCGTGCACCTGGATCGGCAGCACCGGGAAGGTGCCGTCGCCCTCGGGGCCGGCGCCCAGGACGTCGGTCTTGGCGCGGGCGATGCCCTCGATGACCGGGTCGGCGGCCTCGAGGTGGGACGGGTTCGCGGCGAGGTAGACCTGGGTCTCGTTGCCGTTGTCGGAGGTGAAGGAACCCTCCGTGCCCAGGTGGTACTTCACGTCGCCGGAGCCCTCGGTGGTGCGCGGGTCCTGGCTGCCCTCGAACTCGCGGAAGACCTGTGCGTAGGACTTCCCGGCGATGTTCGTGAGCACGTTGAGCCGGCCGCGGTGGGCCATGGCGATGCCCACGCCCGCGAGCCCGGCGTCGGCGGCGTCGGAGATGATCTCGTCCAGCAGGGGGATCAGGGACTCGCCGCCCTCGAGGGAGAAGCGCTTCTGGCCCACGTACTTGGTCTGCAGGAACGTCTCGAACGCCTCGGCGGCGTTGAGCCGGCCGAGGATGCGGAACTGCTCCTCGCGGCTGGGCTTCTGGTAGCCGTGCTCGAGCTGGTCCTGGAACCACTCGCGCTCCTCCGGCTCCTGCAGGTGCATGTACTCCACGCCGAGGGTGCGGCAGTAGGCGTCCCGCAGCCGGCCCAGGATGGTGCGCAGGCTCAGGACGTCGGCGCCGCCGAAGCCTCCGGTGGGCCACTCCCGCTCCAGGTCCCACAGGGACAGCCCGTAGGTGCGGATGTCGAGGTCCGGGTGCTTGCGCATCACGTACTCGAGCGGGTTGGTGTCCGCCATGAGGTGGCCGCGGACCCGGTAGGCGTGGATGAGCTGCTGGATCCGGGCGACCTTGTTGACCTGGATCTCGGGGTTGACCTGGTTGTCCACGGCCCAGCGCACGGGCTCGTAGGGGATCCGCAGCGCCTCGAAGATCTCGTCGTAGAAGTCCTCCCCGCCCAGCAGGTAGGACTCGATCAGGCGCAGGAACTCGCCCGAGCCCGCGCCCTGGATGACGCGGTGGTCGTAGGTCGAGGTCAGCGTGATGATCTTGGAGACCGCGTGGCGCGCGATGGTCTTGGGGGAGGAGCCCCGGTACTCGGCGGGGTGGTCGAGCGCGCCGACGCCGACGATGCACGCCTGTCCCTTGGACAGCCGCGGCACCGAGTGCACCGTGCCGATGCCGCCCGGGTTGGTGAGGGACACCGTGGTGCCCTGGTAGTCCTCCATGGTCAGCTCGTTGCCGCGCGCCCGGCGGACGATGTCCTCGTAGGCGGTCCAGAACTGCATGAAGGTCATCGCCTCGGCGCCCTTGATGTTGGGCACCACGAGGTTGCGGGAGCCGTCCTTGTTGGGGATGTCGATGGCGATGCCGAAGTTGACGTGCGCGGGGTGCACGGCGACCGGCTTGCCGTCCTGCTCGTCGTAGACGACGTTCTGGGACGGGTAGTTGGCGAGCGCCTTGATCACGGCGTAGCCGATCAGGTGCGTGAAGGAGACCTTGCCGCCGCGGTTGCGCGAGAGGTGGCTGTTGATCACGATCCGGTTGTCGATCAGCAGCTTCGCCGGGACGGCGCGGACCGTGGTGGCGGTGGGGACCGTGAGGGACGCGTCCATGTTCGCGGCCACGGCCTTCGCGGGCCCGCGCAGCTTGACGACCTTGTCCTCGGCCGGCGCGTCGTGGTTGGGGGCCGTGGCGCGGGCCCGGGCGGGCTGGGCCGGGATGGGCGCCTTCTTCGCGTCCGCGGCCTCCGTCTCACCGTGGTCGGTCTCGGGCCGGCCCTCGGCCTTGGCGCCGGACTTGGTGGGCGCGGGCGCGGCCGCGGGCTTCGGGGCCGGGGCGCTCCGCGGAGCGGTGCCGGAGGCGGTCTTCCGGGCCGCGGGGGGCCGGGGCGCGGCAGCGGCCCGCGGCTGCTCGGGGGCCGCCGCCGCCTTCGGCGCCGGGGCGGGCTCCGCCGGGGTCCTCGCCGGGCCGGCCTGCTCCGCGGCGGGGACGTCGTCCGCGCTCATCGACTCGAAGATGGGCCACCACTTCTCGTCCACCGAGTTCTTGTCCGTCCGGTACTTCTCGAACAGTTCGTCGACGAGCCACTCGTTACCTGCGAATTCTTCAGGGATGGGGTGCTGTGGCTGATGTGGCACGGGGAATACGCCTCTTCCATGGTTGATCGCGTGGAGGCCGTCTGCCCGGTCTCCACAGTGTCGGTCCCGGCAGCGTCCGGACCCGCCGCCGGTGTTCGTCGCCGGCCGTCTCCCGTGACAGCCGGCGGCGTCCGCCTCCGGAGGCTGCCGGACGGTCGTCGACCGGGCGCGGCCGTACCTCCGGCGAGTCTAGTGATCCGCGCGGTGGCATGGCTAGTCCGCCGCCCCGCCCCCGGGGGCGCGTGTCGCGGGTCCCCGGCTAGACTGGCGGGCGTGCGATTCCTCAACACCCCCACGTCCGACCTGACCTACAGCGACGTCTTCCTCGTCCCCTCCAGCTCCCGGGTCACCTCCCGGTTCGACGTCGACCTCACCCCGCGCGACGGGACGGGCGCCACGGTGCCCCTGGTGGCCGCGAACATGACGGCCGTCACCGGGCGCCGGATGGTCGAGACGCTCGCCCGCCGCGGCGGCCTGGGCATCCTGCCGCAGGACATCCCGCTCGACGTCATCGCGGAGGTCACGTCCTGGGTCAAGGACCGCTCGCCGCGCTTCGAGACGCCCGTGGTCCTCGGCGCCGAGGACACCGTCCACGACGCCCTGGGCATCATGCACAAGCGCCCCCACGGCGCCGTGGTGGTGTGCGGCCCCGAGCGGGCCTACCGCGGGGTCGTGCTCGCGGCGGACTGCGCCGAGGTGGACCGCTTCACCCAGCTCGGCTCGATCATGCGCACCGACGCCCCGGTGTTCTCGCTGGAGGAGGTCCGCGCCGGGTCCGGCGACGACGTCCTCGCCGCCGCCTACGACCGGCTCGCCCAGACCCGCGCCCACGTGGCGCCGGTGCTCGACGGCGACACGGTCGTGGGCGTGCTGACCCGCAAGGGCACGGTCCGGTCCACGATCTACACCCCCGCCCTGGACGGCGCCGGGCGGCTGCGGGTCGGCGCCGCCGTGGGCATCAACGGGGACGTCCGGGGCAAGGCCCGGGCCCTGCTCGACGCGGGCGTGGACGTGCTCGTGGTGGACACCGCCCACGGCCACCAGCGCAAGATGGTGGAGGCCCTCGAGCAGGTCCGCGCGGCGGCCCCCGACGTGCCGGTCGTGGCCGGCAACGTGGTCACCGCCGACGGCGTCCAGGACCTGGTCGACGCCGGCGCGGACATCGTGAAGGTCGGCGTGGGCCCCGGCGCGATGTGCACCACCCGGATGATGACCGCCGTGGGCCGGCCCCAGTTCTCCGCCGTGCTCGAGTGCGCCGAGGCCGCGGCCGGGCTGGGCCGGCACGTCTGGGCGGACGGCGGCGTGAAGCACCCCCGCGACGTGGCCCTCGCCCTGGCGGCCGGGGCCAGCCAGGTGATGGTGGGGTCGTGGTTCGCCGGCACCCACGAGGGACCCGGCGAGCTGAACGTGGAGGCCGACGGCCGGATGTACAAGGAGAGCTTCGGGATGGCCTCGACCCGCGCGGTGCGCGAGCGCACCCGCGGGGAGGGCGCCTTCGCCCGGGCCCGCAAGGGGCTCTTCGAGGAGGGCATCTCGAGCTCCAGGATGTACCTGGACCCGGAGCGTCCCGGTGTGGAGGACCTCGTGGACCAGATCACCGCGGGGGTGCGCAGCTCCATGACCTACGCGGGGGCCACCACGCTCGAGCAGTTCGCGGCCCGGGCCGTGGTCGGCATCCAGTCCGCCTCCGGCTACGAGGAGGGCAGGGCGCGCCCCGTCAGCTGGTCCTGAGCAGCCGCCGGGCGGGTCCCGCTCCGGTACTCTGGAGCTCTCATGGACTCGTTCAGTAGTTGCCGGCCCGGCCGCGGCGTCCCCCGCCGCGGCCCCCGTGCCGGCTCACCCACCGTCCCCCGCCCCGACCCCGGCCGCCCGGCCCCCGACCGCCCCGCCCGCGTCCGCCGGGCCGCCCCGGGAGGCCGCTCCTGATGGAATGGCTGCTCCTGGCGGCGGGCCTGCTGCTCATCCTCGGCACGGGCTTCTTCGTGGCCGTGGAGTTCTCCCTCGTGGCCCTGGACCAGACCACGGTGCGCCGGGCGATCGCCGAGGGCGACCGCGCCGCCGAACCGCTGCTCAAGTGCCTCAAGTCCCTGTCCACGCAGCTCTCCAGCTGCCAGCTCGGGATCACGCTGACCACCCTGCTCACCGGCTACACCCTGGACCTGGCCCTCCAGTCCTTCCTGCGGGAGCCGATCGCCGAGCTGACCGGTCTGTCCGTGGCGGCCGCCGGGGGCGCCACCCTGGCGCTGTCGATGCTCATCTCCACGCTGCTGTCCATGCTGCTGGGCGAGCTGGTGCCCAAGAACTGGGCCATCGCCGAGGCCTTCCGGGTGGGCCGGATCGTCGCCCGCCCCCAGCTCGTGTTCACCGCGGTCTTCAAGCCGTTCGTCGTCACCCTCAACGGGGTGGCCAACCGGGTGCTGCACCTGTTCGGGATGGAGGCCAAGGAGGAGCTCTCGGGCGCGCGCTCGCCGGAGGAGCTGTCCTCGATGGTCCGGCGCTCCGCGAAGATGGGGACCCTGGACGCCGGCACCGCCGCGTTCGTCGCCAAGACCCTCACCTTCGCCGAGCGCACGGCCGCGGACGTCATGACGCCCCGGATCCGCGTGCAGATGCTCGACTCGCACGAGTCCGTCGCGGACGTCGTGGCCGTGGCCTCCCGCACCGGGCACTCGCGCTTCCCCGTGATGGACGACTCCCCGGACGACGTCCGCGGCGTCGTCCACATCAAGAAGGCCGTGGCGGTGCCGTCGGAGCGCCGCGCCGCGCTGGAGTGCGGGGCGATCATGGAGGACGTCCTGCGCGTGCCCGAGACCGTCCACCTGGACTCCCTGCTCGTGCAGCTGCGCTCGGGCGGGCTGCAGATGGCCGTCGTCGTCGACGAGTGGGGCGGCACCGCCGGTGTCGTCACCCTGGAGGACCTCGTGGAGGAGGTCGTCGGGGAGGTCTCCGACGAGCACGACCGGCTCAGCCTCGGCGCCCTGCAGTCCGCCGCGGGCGAGTGGTACTTCCCGGGGCTGATGCGACCCGACGAGGTCTCCGAGCAGATCACCGCGCTCGACATCGAGGACGGTCCCGCCTACGAGACCATGGGCGGGTTCATGATGGACCGGCTCGGGCAGATCCCGAGGCCCGGCGACGTGGTCCCGGTCCGGGGCGGCGTGCTCGAGGTCGCCCGGATGGAGGGGCGCCGCGTGGACCGCATCCGCTTCGTCCCCGCACCGGCCGGGCCCGGGGACGTCCCGGCAGGGGCCCGGGAGCGCGGCGCACGAGAGGAGGACGCACGATGAGCGACTGGGCAGGCCTGGCGTGGCTGGTGGTGCTCCTGGCGGGCAACGCCTTCTTCGTGGGCGGCGAGTTCGCCGTCATGTCCGCACGGCGCAGCCAGATCGAGCCGCTGGCCGAGGCCGGCAACAAGCGGGCCCGGACGGCGCTGTACGCGATGGAGCACGTGTCCCTCATGCTGGCCTGCTGCCAGCTGGGCATCACGGTGTGCTCCCTGCTGATCCTCAACATCTCCGAGCCGGCGCTGCACCACATCGTCTCCGGTCCGCTGGGGCACCTCGGCGTGCCGGCGGAGGTCGCGGACGTCAGCGGGTTCCTCACGGCCCTGCTCGTGGTCACCTTCCTGCACGTGGTGTTCGGGGAGATGGTGCCGAAGAACATGTCGGTGTCCGCCGCGGACCGTGCCGTG
This sequence comes from Kocuria sp. NPDC057446, assembly GCF_042802875.1. Taxonomy (NCBI): domain Bacteria; kingdom Bacillati; phylum Actinomycetota; class Actinomycetes; order Micrococcales; family Micrococcaceae; genus Kocuria; species Kocuria sp. NPDC057446. Next base: position 7,621 of record NZ_JBHVDI010000068.1, read on the forward strand.
CTGCTGCTGGCGCCGCCGCTGGTGTTCGTCTCCCGGATGGTCAAGCCGGTGATCGCCACGCTGAACTGGGCGGCGAACCACGTCCTGAAGCTCATGGGGATCGAGCCGAAGGACGAGGTCTCCTCGACCTTCACGCTCGACGAGCTCCAGTCGATCGTGGCGGAGTCCACGAAGGAGGGCACCGTGGCGGACCAGACGGGTCTGCTCTCCGGCGCGCTCGAGTTCTCGTCCAAGCGCACCGCCGACGTCATGGTGCCCCTGCACCAGCTCGTGACGCTGCCCGAGGACGCCTCCGCCGCGGAGGTCGAGAAGGCGGTGGCCCGCACGGGCTTCTCCCGCTTCGCCCTCACGGAGGACGACGGCGAGCTCAACGGCTACCTGCACATCAAGGACGTGCTCTCGATCCCGGAGAGCCGCTACAACGAGCCCGTGCCGGTGACCCGCGTGCGCTCGCTGGCGAACCTGCGCCCCGGCATCGAGATCGACGACGCGCTGGCGGCGATGCAGCGCACGGGCTCGCACCTGGCGCGCGTGGTCGACGACGGCGGCCAGACCCTGGGCGTGCTGTTCCTCGAGGACGTCATCGAGGAGCTGGTGGGGGAGATCCGGGACACCACCCAGGACCGGCGGCAGCGCCGCGGGGACCGGGTGGACACCTCCGAACCGCCGCGCTGAGCGTCCGGCGCCCGCCGCGGGACCTCCCGCCCGGCTCAGGCCAGGACGCGGACCGCCGCGGGCAGCAGGTCCACGCGCACGGGCAGGGGACCGAGGCGCTCCCCGTCCGCGTAGGCGGTGGTGCCCGGGGCGTCCACGGACACCGAGCGGACCTGCTCGATCCGCACGCTCTCCAGCGCCACGTGCCGGCCCGAGAACAGCCGGGGGAACAGGAACAGGAACCGGGCACGGCCCAGGGGCGCCACGGTGAACAGCTCCAGCAGCCCGTCGTCCGCCCGGGCGCCGGGCACGATCCGCAGCCCGCCCCCGACCGACGACGTGTTGGCGACGTTCAGCAGGACGCCCTCGAAGTGCTCCGTGCGGCTCCTGCCGCCGGTGTCCTCGAGCTCGAGCCGGTAGCGGACGGTCCGCAGCCGCACGATCTCCACGAGGACGGCCAGCAGGTACTTGGTGGAGCCCGTCAGGCGCAGCCACCGGTTGGCGCGCTCGTTGACCACGGCGTCGAAGCCGGCGCACAGCGCGGTCGCGAAGCAGATCGCGCGCCCGTCCGCGAACCGCGCCCGGCCGACGTCGAGGCGCCGGTCGACGGGCTCGTCGAGCCGGCGCAGGATCCGGCCCGCCGCGGCGAGCGGGTCCCGGAGCGGGACGCGCAGGTGGCGGGCCAGGTCGTTGCCGGTCCCGCACGGCACCACGCCCAGCGGGATGTCGACGCCCTGCGCGGCGAGCTCCACGAGCAGCCCGAGGCCGGCCTGGACCATCCCGTCCCCGCCCACGACCACGAGCGCCCGGGTGCTGAGGGCCTGCGCCCGGAGGCGGTCCCGCACGAGCACCACCAGGGCGTCGAGGTCCCCGGCGGAGAGCACCACGGCGTCGTCGCCGCCGGTGCGCAGCAGCTCCGCGGCCCGGTGAGCGTCCTCGAGGGCCCGACCGCGGCCGGCACGGGGATTGACCGCGAGGACGAAGGTGCCGCGGGGCGGGACCGGCTCAGCCATCGGTCCGCCGCGCCCCGCAGGAGGCGCACAGGCCGGTGATCTCGACCGTGTGGTCCACCTCGGTGAAGCCGTGGGCGGCGGCGGTGCGCCCGGCCCACTCCTCGACCGCGGGGGCCTCGAGCTCCACGGCGGCGCCGCAGCGGCGGCACACCAGGTGGTGGTGGTGGTGCTCGGCCGCGCAGCGACGGTAGATGGCCTCGCCGTCGTCGCTGCGCAGCACGTCCAGCTCCCCGAGCTCGGACATCGACTGCAGGATCCGGTAGGTCGTGGCCAGGGAGACGGAGTCGCCGCGCTCCCGCAGCAGGGCGTGCAGGTCCTGCGTGGAGATGAAGTCCTCCCGGGACGCGAGCGCCCGGGCGACGGCACGGCGCTGCCGGGTGTTGCGGACCTCGCCGGCGCTCCCTCCGGTGGTTCTCACGCTCACGCCTCGTCCTCTCGTCGCTCGTGCCCGGGCCGGCCCCCAGCTTAACAAGGACGGCCGGACACGTGCCCGCCCGCCCGGTGGAGGCGGGACGGGCCGGGGTTAGGGTGGGCCCATGGAGCTGATCAAGTACACCCACTCGTGCGTGCGGCTCGAGAAGGAGGGCCGGGTCCTGGTGATCGACCCGGGCAAGTTCTCCGGCCCGGAGGAGCTGGCGGAGGCCCTCGACGGTGCGGACGCCCTCCTCGTCACCCACGTCCACCCGGACCACCTCGACCCCGAGCCGGTGCACGCGCACCTGCGGGCGCACCCGGAGCTGCCCGTGTACGCCCCGGCCACGGTGGCGGCGGGGCTCCGGGAGGCCCTGGGGGAGGGGCACGCGATCCACGACGCCGAGCCCGAGGCCGTGCTGGAGATCCAGGGCTTCACCGTCCGGACGTTCGGCGGCCAGCACGCGCTGATCCACCCGCTCATCCGCACCGTGGAGAACATCGGCTACCTCGTCGACGACACCGTCTACCACCCCGGCGACTCGCTGGTCGTCCCGCACGGGCTCACCGCCCCCGTGCTCCTGGCCCCGATCCACGCGCCGTGGAACAAGCTCTCCGAGGTCGTCGACTTCGTGGTGGCCGTGCGCCCCGAACGGGTGTTCCAGATCCACGACGGCCTGCTCTCCGCCAACGGCCTCGGCGTGATCGAGGGCCAGCTGACGACGTTCGCGGCGAAGTACGGGGCCGAGTACCGCCACCTGGCCACCGGCGAGCGCGTCGACCTGTAGCCCCGCGGTCCCGCCCGGACACGACCCGACCCACCACCGAAAGGGAGCACCTGTGAGCACCGTCTTCACGAAGATCATCGAGGGGGAGATCCCCGGCCGCTTCGTCTGGCAGGACGAGCGCTGCGTCGGCTTCCTGTCGATCGACCCGCTCGCGCAGGGCCACACCCTCGTGGTCCCCCGCGAGGAGCACGACCACTGGATCGACCTGCCGGAGGACCTGGCGGCGCACCTCATGGTGGTCTCCCAGCGGATCGGGCAGGCCATCGACGCGGTGTGGCGGCCGGCACGGGTGGGGCAGATGATCCAGGGCTTCGAGGTCCCGCACACCCACGTGCACGTGTGGCCGGCGGAGTCGGTCGAGCAGTTCCAGTTCGTCAACGTGATCCGCGACCCGGACCCCGCCTGGATGGACGAGGCCGCGGAGCGGATCCGGGCCGCCCTGCTCGAGGCCGGCCACGGGGCCGCCGTCCCGCAGGCCTGAGCCTCGGGCCGGTCGTCCGGTCCCGGTCAGGCCCGGGCGGCTCCGAGGGCGTCCTTGAGGGCCTTTCGGACCCGCTTCTCCGAGACGGTGTGGGCGGTGCCCAGCTCCTGGGCGAACAGCGAGACCCTCAGCTCCTCGATCATCCAGGCCACGCGGCGCAGGTCCTCCGGAACCGGGGCGTGCGGCGGCAGGGCGTCCAGCGCGGCGTCGTAGTCGTCCTCGAGCTTCTGCACGGCGAGCATGTTCACGGTGTCCCGCTGGAGGTGCCCCGCGAGCTTCTCGAGCCGCACCTCCATCGCCCGCACGTAGCGGGGCAGGTGCTGGAGCTGGTCATAGCCGGTGGCGGCGACGAAGCCCGGGTGAACGAGGTGCTCGAGCTGTGCCTTGACGTCGTTGAGCGAGTTCACCGCGGCGAGGGAGGACGACCGCTTGAGCTGGCGGCGGATCCGCGCGGCCCCTGAGAGCACCTGCTCCACGAGCGCCGTGACCTGGAAGACCGTGTCGATGAGTTCGGCCCGCACGTGCTCGTGCAGGGCGTCGAACGCCGCGCGGGTGTACGGGGGCTCGTCCGGGGTCAGCTTGTCGATCGCGGCCACCGTGCAGTCCGCGATGAGCTCGGTGACCGAGCCGTGCGGGTTCTGTGTGAACACCAGCTTCTCCCGGTTGTTCAGGTGCTCCAGCACGTACCGCTCGGGGGAGGGGACGCGCAGCTGCAGCAGCGTGATCACCCCGCGGCGCTGGGCCGCCCGCTGCTCCGCGGCCGAGGGGAGGATGCGCACGGCCACCGTGGGCTCCCGGCCGGCCGGCTGCCGCGTGGTGGACCGCGGGCGCTCGGGCACGAGCGCCGGCCACCCGGTGATCCGCTGACCGGCGACCGTCGTCTCCACGCTGCGCGGCAGGTCCTCCTCGGGCCAGGCCGTCAGCCCCGAGCGCTCCAGCGCCGGCGGCGCCGGGGCCGGGGCCCGGGGCGCGGGGGAGCGCGGGCCCGAGCGGCCGGTGCCTGGGGCCCCGTCCGGTGCCCCGCCCGGTGCGCCGGGCACCGCCCCGAGGGACTCGGCCAGGGCGGCGCGGATCTCCTCGTGCAGCTCCGCCCGGAGCGACTCGAGGTTCTCGCCCTCGCCCAGCACCCGGTTGCGGCGGTCCCGCACCTCGAAGCGCATCCGCAGGTGGGCCGGGACGGCCTCCCAGTTCCAGGACCCCGGCGGGACCACGTGCCCCTTGAGCCGGCGCAGGACCAGCTCCAGGGACGGCTCGAGGGCGTCGACGGCCGGGTCGAAGTCGGCGTCGAGCATCGCCACCGCCTGGCGGGCGACGTCGGGAGCCGGCACGAAGTTGCGGCGCACCGCCTTCGGCAGGGACTTGATGAGCGCGGTGACGAGCTCCGTGCGGAACCCGGGGATCTGCCACCGGAACTGCTCCGGGTCCAGCTGGTTGAGGAACAGCACGGGCACGCGCACCGTCACGCCGTCCGCCTGGTCGGAGCCCGGGGCGAACTCGTAGACGAGGTCGAGCACCAGCTCCCCGTCCCGGGTGCGCCGGACCCACTGGCGCGGGTAGAGGGACTCGTCGTAGCCGCCGGCCTCCTCGGCGATGAGGTCCTCGGGGTGCAGGTCCAGGAGGTGCTCGTCCTGCTGCCGCGCCTTCTTCCACCACGCGTCGAAGTGCCGTGCGGAGACGACGGACTCGGGGACCCGGGCGTCGTAGAACGCGAACAGTGTCTCGTCGTCGACCCGGAGGTCCTTGCGGCGCAGCCGGTTCTCGAGCTCCTCGACCTCGGCCAGGCGCTTGCGGTTGCGCGCCCAGAAGCGGTGCCGGGTCTGCCAGTCGCCCTCCACGAGGGCGTGGCGGAGGAACAGCTCCCGTGCCAGGGCGGGGTCCACCCGCCAGAAGTTGATCCGGCGCTGGGCCACGACCGGCACGCCGTAGAGGGCGACCTTCTCGTCGGCCATCACGGAGCCCTGCGCGCGGGACCAGTGCGGCTCCGAGACGGTGCGCTTGACGAGGTGCGGGGCCAGCTCCTCCGCCCACAGCGGGTCGATCGCTGCGTTGACGCGGGCCCACAGCCGGGAGGTCTCCACGAGCTCGGCGGACATGATCCAGTCCGGGGACTTCTTGAACAGGTTGGAGCCCGGGAAGACGGCGAAGCGCGAGCCGCGCGCGCCCTGGTACTCGCGCTTGCGCTCGTCCTTGAGACCGATGTGGCTGAGCAGCCCCGCGAGCAGCGAGACGTGGATCTCCCGCTCCTTCCCGGCCGGGTCCACCTCGCGGCCCTTGCCGACCCGGATGCCGACCTGCTGGCCCATCTGGCGCAGCTGGGCGTAGAGGTCCTGCCACTCGCGGATCCGCAGGAAGTTCAGGTGCTCCCGCCGGCACAGCTTCCGGAACTGCGTGGAGGAGAGCGCCTCCTGCTGCTCCTGCACGTGGCGCCACAGCAGCAGCCAGCTCGTGAAGTCGGAGTTCTCGTCGAAGAACCGCTTGTGCAGCTCGTCCGCCTGCTGCCGCTGCTCGAGGGGACGCTCGCGGGGGTCCTGGACGGTCAGCGCCGCCGCGAGGACCATGACCTCCCGGGCGCAGCCGCGGCGGTCGGCCTCGACGATCATCCGCCCCAGCCGCGGGTCCACCGGCAGCTGCGCGAGCTGCCGGCCCACCGGGGTCAGGGGACCGCCGCCGGCGTCGTCGTCCCGCCGTCCCCGCGGGGACGCGCCCCGCGGCTCCTTGAGGGCGCCCAGCTCCCGGAGCAGGGCCACCCCGTCCTTGACGGCCCGGGACTCCGGCGGCTCCACGAACGGGAAGCGCTCGATGTCCCCGGGCTCCTTGACGACGCCCACCGAGGTCATCTGCAGGATCACGGCGGCCAGGGACGTGCGCAGGATCTCGGGGTCGGTGAACTCCGGCCGGGAGAGGTAGTCCTCCTCCGAGTACAGCCGGATGCAGATGCCGTCCGAGACGCGGCCGCAGCGCCCGGCCCGCTGGTTCGCGGAGGCCTGGGAGATGCGCTCGATCGGCAGGCGCTGCACCTTGGTCCGCGCCGAGTAGCGCGAGATCCGGGCCGTGCCGGGGTCGATCACGTACTTGATGCCCGGGACGGTCAGCGACGTCTCGGCGACGTTGGTGGCCAGCACGATCCGGCGACGGCCCGACGGCGCGAACACCCGGTGCTGCTCCGCCATGGACAGCCGGCCGAACAGGGGGAGGATCTCGGTGTCGGCCAGGCCTCGGACCCGCTTCAGGGTGCCCTGCAGCGCCTCCTGGGCGTCCCGGATCTCCCGCTCGCCGGCGAAGAAGATCAGGATGTCCCCGGGCGGCTCGGCGGAGAGCTCCTCGACGGCGTCGCACACGGCGTCGATCGGGTCCCGGTCCTCGTCCTCCAGCCCGTCGCCGGTGTCCTCGGCGTCCGGGCCCCCGTCCCCCGAGCGTGGCTGGGCCAGCGGGCGCCAGCGGATCTCCACCGGGTACGTGCGGCCCGAGACCTCGATGACCGGGGCCTTCTCCGGCGCGGCGCCCGCGGCCGGCTCCGGCGCGAAGTGCCGGGCGAAGCGCTCCGGGTCGATCGTGGCCGACGTGATGATCACCTTGAGGTCCGGGCGCCGGGGCAGGATCCGCCGGAGGTAGCCCAGCAGGAAGTCGATGTTGAGGGAGCGCTCGTGGGCCTCGTCGATGATGATCGCCGAGTACTTCTGCAGCAGCCGGTCGTGCTGGATCTCGGCGAGCAGGATGCCGTCGGTCATCAGCTTGACCCGTGAGTCGGCGCCCACCTCGGAGGTGAAGCGCACCTGGTAGCCGATCGTGCCGCCGATCTTCTCGCCCAGCTCCGAGGAGATCCGCTCCGCCACCGAGCGTGCGGCGATCCGCCGCGGCTGGGTGTGCCCGATCAGGCCGCGCTCGCCCAGGCCGAGCTCGAGGCACATCTTCGGGATCTGCGTGGTCTTGCCGGAGCCGGTCTCGCCGGCGATCACGACCACCTGGTGCGCGGCGATGGCGCCCATGATGTCCTCGCGGCGCGCGGAGACCGGGAGGTGCTCGGGATAGACGATGGTCCGGGGGCTGCTCAGGGATGCTGACATGACCTCCCGATCCTACCGGGGACACGGGCTCCGGAGGCCCCCCTCCCGGTGGACGATCGGGCACCTCCGACACGCCGTCGGCGCCGTTCTGTCACCACTTGTGAGCTGCCTCTCATTTTGTGAACGAACGGAAGGTAATATCGCTGACACCACTCGTTCCCGAAAGGACCCACCATGAAGAGACTGTTCCCGATGACGGCGGCGCTCGCCTCCACCGCCCTGCTGCTCACGGCCTGCGGCGGCTCCGACACCGAGACCGCCGGCGGCGGGGGCGGCGGCGAGGCCGCCGAGGAGGCCACCGTCGGGATCAGCCAGTTCGTGGAGCACCCCTCGCTCGACGCCGCGCGGGAGGGCTTCCTCGCCGCGCTCGAGGAGGGCGGCTACACGGAGGGCGAGAACCTCACCGTCGACTTCCAGAACGCCTCCGGCGATCAGGGCACCTCCACCAGCATCGCGTCCAACATGGCGTCCTCGGACGCCGACCTGGTGCTGGCCATCGCGACGCCGTCCGCCCAGGGCGTGGCGCAGTCGGTCACCGACCGCCCGGTGCTCTTCACCGCCGTCACCGACCCGGTCGAGGCCGGGCTCGTCGACTCCCTCGAGAGCCCCGGCGGCAACGTCACCGGGACCACCGACATGAACCCCGTCGCCGAGCAGATCGCGCTGATCAAGCAGCTGGACCCGGACGCGCAGTCCGTGGGCATCATCTACAGCTCGGGCGAGACGAACTCGCAGGTCCAGGTGGACCTCGCGAAGGAGGCCGCCGCGGAGGAGGGCCTGGAGGTCGTCGAGAAGTCGGTCACCAACACCTCCGAGGTGGCCCAGGCCGCCGAGTCCTTCGACACGGACGCCATCTACGTGCCCACCGACAACAAGGTGGTCTCCGGCCTCGAGGCCGTGATCTCCGCCGCCGAGTCCAAGCAGATCCCCCTGATCGCGGGCGAGGGCGACTCCGTGGAGCGGGGCGCGCTCGTCACCCAGGGCCTGGACTACGAGCAGCTCGGGCGCCAGACCGGCGAGATGGCCGTGCGCATCCTCCAGGACGGCGAGGACCCCGCGTCCATGCCCGTGGAGTCCCAGGAGGACACGCAGCTGATCATCAACCTGCAGGCCGCCGAGCGGATGGGCGTGGAGGTCCCCCAGGAGATGCGGGACTCCGCCGACCAGGTCATCGAGTAGCCCCGGGCGGCCCGGACCGGGCCGGCGCCCGGGGACCCCGGACGCCGGCCCGCCCGGCCCCCACCGCGGCACCCCAACCGACGGGGCCCGCCCGCCCGATCGGCGGCGCGTCCCGTCCCCCACCAATCAGAACGGATCCAGCAGAAGTGATAGCCGGTATCGAACTCGGACTGCTCTACGCGGTCATGGCGCTGGGCGTCTACCTCACGTTCCGGGTGCTCGACTTCCCCGACCTGACGGTCGACCAGTCCTTCACCACGGGCGCCGCCACCACGGCGATGATCATCCTCGGCGGCGGCAGCCCCTGGCTCGCCACCGCCGCCGGCTTCGTGACCGGCGCGCTCGCCGGGCTCATCACGGGCCTGCTCCACACGAAGGCCCACATCAACGGGCTGCTCGCGGGCATCCTCACCATGACCGCGCTCTACTCCATCAACCTTCGCGTCATGGACGGGCGGGCCAATCTGTCGCTGCTGCGCGAGGACACGGTCTTCACCCCGCTCGCCGAGATGGGCGTGCAGGGCACCTGGATCGGCATCGCCCTGTTCCTGCTCGGCGTCGCCGTGGTCAAGGTGCTCCTGGACTGGTTCCTCTACACGGACGCCGGGCTGGCCATGCAGGCCACCGGCGACAACCCGGAGATGATCCGCTCCTTCGGAGTGAACACGGACCACATGAAGATGCTGGGCCTGTGCCTGTCCAACGGGCTCGTGGGCCTCGCCGGGTCCCTCGTGGCCCAGTACCAGGGCTTCGCCGACATCGGCATGGGCATCGGCCTCATCGTCGTCGGGCTGGCCTCCGTGATCCTGGGCCAGGGGCTCTTCGGCTCGCGCACGGTCGTGGTGGCGACACTGGCCGTCATCCTCGGCTCGGTCGTCTACCGGCTCGTCATCACGGTGGCGCTGCAGGCGGGCCTCAACCCGTCGGACATGAAGCTGATCTCCGCGGTGCTCGTGGTGGCCGCGCTCGTGGTGCCGCAGCTGCAGTTCTTCCGGCGACGGCGGGAGAAGCACCTGGCGAGCGAGGCGGCGCGTCTCGTCGACGACCTCACCGACACCCCCGCGACCACGAAGGCAGGTGCCTGAGCCGTGCTCACCATCGACAACGTCCACAAGACGTTCTTCGCCGGGACCGTCAACGAGCGGCGCGCCCTCGCCGGCGTCTCCCTGACCCTGCAGGAGGGCGACTTCCTCACGGTCATCGGCTCCAACGGCGCCGGCAAGTCGACGATCCTCAACGCCATCTCCGGGAGCCTGATCCCGGACACGGGCACCGTGCGGGTCGACGACACCGACGTCACCCGGCTGCCCGAGCACAAGCGCGCCCGGTACCTGTCGCGCGTGTTCCAGGACCCCATGAAGGGGTCCTCGCCCACCATGACGGTCGAGCAGAACATGGCGATCGCCTATCAGCGGGGGAAGTCCCGGGGACTCGTCCCGGGACTCACGAGCTCCCGCCGGCAGCTCTTCCGCGACAAGCTGGCGAGCCTCGAGCTGGGCCTGGAGAACCGGCTGGGCGCCAAGGTGGGCCTGCTCTCCGGCGGGCAGCGCCAGGCCCTGTCCCTGCTCATGGCCACGTTCTCCGAGCCGCGCATCCTGCTCCTCGACGAGCACACGGCGGCCCTCGACCCGCAGCGCGCGGACCTCGTGTCCCGGCTCACCGCGGACATCGTGGCGGAGCAGAACCTCACCACGGTGATGGTCACGCACAACATGGACCAGGCCCTGCGCCTGGGCAACCGGCTCATCATGATGCACGAGGGCCGGATCCTCTTCGAGCTCGACGCCGCCCAGAAGCAGTCGATGACCGTGCCCGGTCTGCTCGAGCAGTTCCGCCGGCTGCAGCCGGGGGCGGGTCAGGACGCGTTCGACGACGCTACGCTGTTCGAGAGCGTCAAGACCGAGGACGGTTCCTGACCGGCCGGCACCGGCCGACGGTCCAGGACCGGCACGGACGACGACGGGGCGGGCCGGTCACGGCCCGCCCC
>NZ_JBHVDI010000069.1:0-18026 GCF_042802875.1 Kocuria sp. NPDC057446
GTGGGCTGGTGTGGTCATCCCTCTGTTGAGTCAGGCCGCAGCGGAGGCCAGGACGGTGACCAGACCATCGACGAGTCAGCCCTGCGAGGGGCGACAGATAGTTGTCGAGCCAACCGCCGCTGACCCCCTGACAGTAGGCCCCGGGAAGCTACCCCAGGAACCTGCTGCTGCTTCAGACCATAAGTCGGTAGTTGAAGTGGTTCACCCAGACCCCGATGGCGTCCCGGCGGGCCTGCTCGCTGGCGTAGGGGCGGGCGTAGAGCACCTCGTCGGAAAGCAGCCGGTTGTACCGCTCCACCTTCCCGTTGTGCCGCGGCGTGTAGGGGCGGATGCGCTGGTGCCGGCCGGCGAGGGCTTCCACGCAGCGGGTGAAGTCCTTGGCCCGGTAGTTGGCGCCGTTGTCGGTCACGACCCGGTGGATCCGGGTGATGCCGTGGGCGGCGAAGAAGGCTCTGGCCCGGCAGAAGAACCCGATGGTGGTCACCGCTTTCTCGTCTTCGAGGGCCTCGGTGTAGGCCAGCCTCGAGAAGCCATCCACGGCCGAGTGCAGGCAGGTGTAGCCGACCTTCGCCCCGGGCCCACGCTTGGCCGCCTTCGCGGCGGTGGATCCGCGGCCGTGGGCCCGCCAGCCGCCGCCGTCGGGGATCCGCCCGACTTTCTTCACGTCGAGGTGGATCATGTGCCCGGGCCAGGCAGCCCGGATGCGCTGCGGTGGGCGTCTCAGGTCGTCGCCGTCCGGGGTGAGGTCGCGCAGCCGAGAGATGCCCAGCCGGGCCAGCCACCGGCCCACGGTGCGCAGGTGCAGCTCGTGGCCGAGACCGAGCAGGTGGCGGTGGATGCGCCGGGCGGACCACTTCCGTTCCCGGCGCAAGGCCTCGATCGACTCCACGACCGCCGCCGGGGTGCGCTGAGGGCTGCGCCGCGGAGTCGAGGGATGATCGGCCAACCCGGCTTCGCCGGATTCGAGGTAGCGGGCCACCCAGGTCGCCACCGTCGGGCGGCTGACCCGGAACTCCGCGGCCACGTGGGCCTTCGGGATCCCGTCGTCGAGGTGGCGCAACACCATGCGCAGCCGGCCGGTCGGGGTCAGTGGTGCATTAACGTGGGTCATGAACGGGCTCTCTCGCGCGGACGGACGGTGTAGGAACTTCCATCCTGTGACGAGGAGCCCGTTCCTCATCTCATCGACGCACCCGCGCCAAGAACCTCATGCCCCACAACACCTAGATACCACCGCCCACCCGTTGGTCCTGATCCGGGGCCGTTAGAATCGGGAAGTTAAGAACCGTCCAAGCCGCCTAGCTGATGGACATCGCTTCTCGGATGCGCAGAGGCTATGAGTAGGCGTCAGAATCCAATCCCAGGGGCTACCTCAGAGCCCTCCTGAGACGTTCAGCACTGCTCCGGTGACATAGGAGGCGTGAGGTGAGAGCAGCCATGCGACTGCTTCAGCGATCTCGGTCGGGGTGCCTGGGCGGCCAAGAGGTATTGATGCCGCGACCCGTTGGGCTCGTCCGGGTTCTCCCGCCCGAGCGTGAATGGTGGTGTCCGTGGTGCCGGGAGAAACGGCGTTGACGCGAATGTCGGCCGGGGCGAGTTCCTTGGCCAGCCCGAGGGTCATGGTTTCCACACCGGCTTTCGCTGCGGCGTATGCGATGTACTCACCGGGGGCGCCCGTGTGGGCGGCGACTGAGGAGATGTTGACGATGGCTCGCCCGGCAGAGGTTGACGCGCTTGATGTGTCGATTGCCCAGCGTCGGGCGACTTCACGGCACAAGCGCGTGGGGGCGATCAAGTTGACGTCAACGACCCGTCGCAAATCCTCATCGGTCAGATCGGTGAATGGACTTATCGGGCCGGTGATTCCAGCGTTATTGACAAGGGCAGCGACCGCCCCGAGATTCTCGGCGAAATCTAACAGGATTTGTGGCGCATGGTCATCGGTGACATCGAGACGGATGCCGTGAATAATGCGTCCCTGGGCATCGCCCTCGATCTCGAGTTCCTTGGCGGCAGTATCAGAGTTCGAATGAGTGAACACCACAGTGAATCCATCGCGACCGAGCTGATCGACGATGCTGCGCCCAATGCCGCGCGTACCGCCGGTGACGATCGCCACGGGGCGCTTCGTGGTTGGAGTGTGAGATTGCATGTAATGGCCACTTTCTAGCGGTGGGTACTGGGACATCGGGCTCGGAGCCAGCGTGCTCAGGTACGTCGCGCCATGGCAACAGCGAACAGTGCCAGGACAGCGAATCCGACAGCGGCACCACGGTAGGAGCCGAGTGTGGTGGCGGTGAGACTACCGAGGACGGGAGCGATCGCCATGGATATGGCGATGGGGAAGTGGAATCGGCCGAAGATGGTCGCGTAGGAATCCTGCCCCCACCGATCCGAGACGGCGGCGGCCACGGACAGTGTGTGCGCGCCCCGAACGGCGCCGGCGAAAACGGCCGCGGCAATGACCAGGCTGGCGGGGGTGGAGACTACAGCGACACCGAACAGGGCCAGGGCGCTAAGGCCTGCTTGGGTCATGGTTCGCGTACGCGGGGTCCCTCGTCTGTTGAGCGGGAGGAAGGCGAGACGGCCCAGCAGTTGCCCGGCGCCGACGAGCCCGAAGACCACTGCAGCGTCGCGGTAGTCGAAGCCGTATTCCTGCAGAAGGGGAATCATGTTGAGGGTAACTGCATACAAGCCAGCGGCCGGCAGGGCGAGAGCGAGGCGGGTAATCCGGAAAGTAGGAGCTCGCACGACGGAGCTGATGAACTGAGCATGGTCCGTGCCGGTTCGATGTGGGCGAGTCCATGGCGGGGTCAGGAGTACCACGGCGACGCTGATGGAAACCAGGCCGTAGCCGAGAGCAAGGACCCCAAACGCTGGACGCCACCCCAACGCGTCAACAAGCGCGGCCGTCACAGGCGCAAAGACTGCGGAAGAAACGCCACCGGCCAGCGTGATCGCAGTGATCGGCCAGGTCCGGTGGGTCCCGAACCATTGGGTCGCAGCGGCGAACGCCGGCGGATACAGCGTGCATGCCTGAGCTGCTCCAGCAATCAGCCACCCGAGGCCGAACAGCGCAAGGAATGGCGTGGACATCGACAACGCCATGCCGCCGGCGCCCAGAAGCGAGCCGGCCGCCATGACTCGTCGAGGGCCGTATCTGTCGACCAGTCTGCCGGCCCATGGTCCCAGGACAGCAGCGCACAGCAGGCAAGCGGTGTAGACCGCGGAGACGGTGAGGATGGGCCACGACGTCTCGGCGGCGATCTGCAGAGCGGCCAATGGTAGGGAGTAGTACAGGACACCCCAACTGAGGAATTCCACCACGCACAGACCGGCCAGGACGCGCGACGGTGGCGGGGGCGCCACCTGGGTCGTATGTGCGGGGTCAGGACTCACGTGCTGTGCGAGCTTCGAGAGCCCTGATGACCGCCACCATGTCCTGGGCCCCTAGGCCCATGGCCATGGTCTCGTCGTACAGCTCGGCGCACACATCGATCAGCGGGGAAGCGGTCCCCGACGTGCGAGCCGCGTCAGCGACCAACCGGCTGTTCTTGAGCACATCGGTGATAGCCGCCTGGACCTCGAAGTCGTTGTCGATGAGCTTCTTCGTTTTCATCCGCGCCAAGGGGCTGTCCATAGGGCCCGCTTCCAGGACCGCGGCGAACCTGCTGAGATCGAGCCCGTGGCGGTTCGCGAACTGTACAGCTTCGGCCAGGGCGGTGATCATCGAGATCATGTACAGGTTCACGGCCAGTTTCATCCGGAGCGCCGACGGCACGGGGCCGCAGATGATCGACTCGCGGCACATCGGCCGGATCAGCTGACGCACCTCCTCCACGGTGGAGGCGTCGGCTCCGGCGAGCATGGCCACAAGTTGACCGGCTGTGGCCGGGGCGCGGGAGCCGGATACTGGCGCCTCCACATACTGCCCGCCTGCGTTCAATATGTCGGTCTCCAAAGCAGCCGAGTATTCCGCTGAGGTCGTGCCCATATGCACGACGAGGTGACCCGCCACATTGGCGGAGAACTGGGCGCTGCCGCGACCCAGAACGGCATCCATTGCGGCGCTGTCGATCATCATCAGGATGACGACCCGTGCATTTTCGAAGACTTCCTCCGGGGTGGTGGCGACCTCAGCCCCGGCTGCCCGGACTCGTTCACACCGTTCGGCAGTCCGGTTCCAAACGAGCAACGGCACTCCGTCCTTCACAAGATTGAGCGCCATGGGTTGACCCATCACACCGATTCCGATGAATCCAACGGTTTCCACTTGATCTCCACTTTCATCGTCCGGTCAGAGGTGTTTGCAACCAAGGCATTGATAACTGCGCGAATGACCCCTGGCTTGGGAAGTTGCGGACGTCCGATGTGCTGCTTCACGAGGCTTGGAGCGGGGCCGTACGCATCGAGGTCACAAGGACCGAATGCCGCCAGGGGGAGCGCAGTCACCGAGGAAGGTCAGGCTGCGCCGGAGTGTATGGACCCATCCGGACCAGCCGAGTTCCCGCCACGGGACACGGTCTTCCCGGGGGATGGCCAGGCGCCCGATGACCGTGTACACCGACAGCACCATGATGACGCCTGCTACCAGGAACAGGAGCGAAATCATCATGAGCGCCTCCCGTCGTGTCTCCCGAGCCATTCCGGCCGGGATCTAAGCCGTCTTTGATCTGATCGGGACAAAACCGACGTCGGCCGTGCACCGTGAACCGCCTGCCAGGCACGTGGAACCGTCCGAGACGGTGACGGTAGGAGAGACACAAGGGGTACGACCATGTCAGTCTTCTTCTCCTCACGTCGATCCACACCAACCGCACACCTGCTTGGCCACCGGCAGGGATCGTCGTAGCCGGGGCCCGAAACCCTTCGTGATTCATGGGCGGACAAGGCGCACCATCCACTCGTTTTCGTCGGGGACTTGACCGAACTGGATGCCGGTCAATCGCTCGTGAAGCCACGCGGTGACCGGTCCCCAGCCGATCGTGGGAGCGGGGATGACGCCGTCCGTGCTGCGGAGCTGCCCGATGGCAGTGATCACCGCGGCGGTACCGCAGGCGAAGGCTTCGGTGATCGTGCCGTCGGTAACACCCGTGCGCCATTCCTGGAGAGCGATAGGGCGTTCCTCCACATGGTGTCCGGCCTGCCGTGCGAGTTCGATGATGCTGGCACGGGTGACACCCGCCAGGATCGTCTCTCCGAGGGGAGGGGTCACAAGCGTCCCGTCACGGCGCACAAGGAAGATGTTCATGTTGCCGGCCTCTTCGAGCCAGCTGCCCGTTGCGGCATCGAGGAAGAGAACTTGAGCGCACCCATTGGCTACAGCCTCTTGGAGGGCAACCAGTGATGAGGCGTAGTTCCCCCCGCACTTGGCTGCGCCAGTTCCGCCTTGTCCTGCCCGGGAGTACTGGGAGGACACCCACATCGACACCCCTTCATCAGTAGGGTGCAGGGGGCCGGTAGGACCGGCAATGAGCACGAACTGAGCCCGTTGCGGTGTCCGCAGTCCAATGAACGGATCGGTGGCCACCAGCATGGGCCGCAAGTACAAGGTGGTGCCGGGCATGCTGGGCACCCACGACCGGTCCACTTCGACCAACTGGCGGATGGCCTCCAGGAACAGGTCCTCGCTCAGTTCCGGCAAGGCCAGTCGTCGAGCGGAGTGGCGGAAACGAGCCGCATTGCGTTCAGGACGGAAGGCCCACACGGATCCATCGGGGTGCCGGTAGGCTTTCAAGCCCTCGAAAATCTCCAACCCGTAGTGCAACACAGCAGCAGCCGGATCCAACGGCAGCGCCCCGTACGCGGTGACGCGGGGATCATGCCATCCCGCCTGTTCGTCCCAGTCAATGAGGACCATATGATCGGTGAACCTCTCGTCGAACACAGGCACCGTCAAGACATCCGTCAGGTCGTGGTCCTTCGTCCACGGCCTCACAAGCTCCCTGCGGAACGTGGCCCCGGGTCCACGGTGGCTCGACGTATTCGTCGCCGTGGTCATATGGTTCTCCAATCTCGCGGCTCGAACCGCTACTTCTATCGCCCCACCACTGAGCGCGAATGGGTGTATGTGCCCCTGGGCCGGTCAAGCCATAAGCGCAAAAACCTTGTCGGGTCATCAGCGTGAACATGATTCGCCCCCACCGAGATCCAGACTCAACCCATTAAGTACCAATCGCGCAGAGCCGGCATGATGATGTCAGGTCTGAACTTGTTTTGGCGCTCTGTAGCAGATATCCAATCTGGTCCAAGGCCATGGCACAAGACTCCAATATTGATAGGGTGGACTCATGGTTTCCACTCGCTCTGGTCGCTCAGCCCTCTCTGGTAGGGCATTGGCCCAACTGCTCGGAACGTGGGAAGGCCCCGCGCCGGCCTACGAGGCGCTGGCCGAGCGCATCCGAATTCTCATCATTGACGGGCGGATAGCCGTTCACACTTGGCTTCCTTCGGAGAGAGAGCTGGCCCAGGCGATCGGGCGCAGTCGGACAACCGTCATTTCCGCCTACCGTCTGTTGCGAGAACAGGGCTACCTGATCAGTTCTCGGGGGGCTGGTAGCAGTGCGATATTGCCTCCGGCAACGGGAAGTCAGTCGTCGGTCGATCCTGGCGCAGTCATTGATCTCAGCAGGGCCGCTCTGCCGATGTGGCCTGAGCTGCCGGGAATACTCGCCGACGTCACCGCATCCTTCAACGCACGCAACGCCGGATTGGGCTTCGATCTGCTGGGTCACCCGTCCTTGCGGCGCAGAATTGCCGACCACTATGCAGAGCAAGGGCTCCCGACCAGCCCCTCCCAGGTCATGGTGACACTCGGGGCTCAGCACGCCATCGCGCTGAGCGCTCGAGCTCTGCTGACACGGGGGGATCGAGTGCTCCTCGAGTCTCCGACCTACCCGCACGCCTATGAGGCGTTGCATAATGCCGGGGGCCGACCGGTCACGGTCTCCGTCAACAGCGCCGGATGGGACCTCCCCGGATTCGCCGCGACCGTGGAAAGCTTCCGGCCTGCCGTGGCCTATCTGATGCCGGACTTCCACAACCCCACCGGCGCCTCCATGGACCTCTCCACTCGCGAGGAGATCGTTCGGCTGGCGGGCCGGGCCGGTACCGTTCTGCTGATCGATGAGACCACCCGGGACCTGGCCATCGACCGAGTCGAAAGGCACCGGCCGTTGGCGGCCTTGACCGACAACGATGCCGCGGTAGTCACCATCGGTTCGACGGGCAAGTCGGTGTGGGGAGGATTGAGGGTCGGGTGGATCCGCGCTGATGAGCAACTCATCCATCGCCTGGCGACAATTCGGGCAGCCCAGGACATGGGCACTCCGACGATCGATCAGCTTGTCACAGCGGAACTGTTCCCCAGGATGGGCGAGGTTCTCGAGCATCGAACTAAGCAACTGCGCTCGAGTCGTCAACTCGCCGGCCACCTGTTGGCCAAGCACCTCCCGGGTTGGCAGGTGCCCCTGACCCCTGGCGGGGTGGCCTTCTGGGTCGGCTTGGGATCGCCTCAGAGCTCTGCCCTGACGCTGGCCGCACGCACCAAAGGGGTGCATCTGACCGCCGGCCCTCGGTTCAGTGTTGACGGTGCCTTCGAACGCAACCTCCGCATACCGTTCACCGGTCACCTCGACGATCTCCACACAGGAGTTCCACTGCTCGAGGACGCCTGGCGCTCCTTGGGCGACCATCAGGGGCTGAAGAATGGCATCACCCTCGACCAGGTGGTCTGAATCCTCTGGGTGATGCCCCCAATTGAGAATCGGTGCGATGCCATGCAGTGCGGTGCGCAACAGTCGCGTCCCGGCGACGAGCCGTCTTCTGGCCCACGTCAGGGGTGGGACATCGAACATCAGCACTGAGGGCCTGCAGCAGTCGGCTCGGCTCCATCACTGAGGGGGAGGGTCCCATCGCGTAACCAGGCGAGAGTGGCCGGCCAGAAGGTGGTGCGGAAGCGGTCGTGGAACAAGCCGAAGTGTCCGACCTCCGGGACTCCGAGGTCCTCAGGGCGTAGCTCCCACAGATGAGGGTGAGCAAGGGGGCTGTAGGACAATGCGCGGGAGAGTGCTGCGGGAGTGGCATAAGGGTCGTCGGTGGTAGTCACCGCTAGTGTCGGGGCGCAGAAGTGGGCCAGATGCTCCTGCATCTTTCCCCGCTGCTCTGCGGTACGTCCGGTGGCGGTGAAGTTTCCTTTGCTTCGTGCCCAATCCATGGCGACCCCACGAGGTAGGTCCTCCAGCCAACCCAAGCGACTGCCCGGGAAGTGGCCCCAAGCCGCCGTGATCATTGGCATGAGCATGTGCCAACGCCACCACAGATGGGCTCGGTGGCCGGGTCGATAGTCTCGCCAATAGGCGTGCTGACCACCCACGCTGAGATGTCGATGAACGTGCCTGCTGTGAGCGGCAAGGCCGATTCCGAATCCGCCGAAGCTGTGGCCGACACTGAGAAGTTTGTCCTCCGGTCGATGCTCCATCACCCAACGCAGAGCTGCATCGAGGTCCAGTACGCCCCAGTCGGCCCACCTGGCCCTACGGGCCGTGGCGAAGGGCTGCTTCGAGTCGCCGATGCCGCGGTAGTCGACAGTGAACGAGCTTAGGCCCGACTCGGCAAGGAACCTCGCATATCGGTGATAGTAGGCCGACTTCACGCCCGTGGCTGCAGCAATGACCACGGTGGCCTCGACCCTCTGTGTTCCCGGTGCAGGGTCCCACAAGCGGCCCCGCAGGGTGAACCCGTCCTGGCAGAGAACTTCAACCGAATGAGACGCAACCGTCGCCGGGACGTCCATCAAACACCTCCTGGCAGGCTTTGGGCATCGCGC
This sequence comes from Kocuria sp. NPDC057446, assembly GCF_042802875.1. Lineage (NCBI taxonomy): Bacteria > Bacillati > Actinomycetota > Actinomycetes > Micrococcales > Micrococcaceae > Kocuria > Kocuria sp. NPDC057446. The sequence continues at coordinate 8,828 of NZ_JBHVDI010000069.1, forward strand.
TGGTCAAGGGGGCCGCGATGTCAGCGCTCGTTCATGCCATCGCATAGCACCGGGGCGGTATGGGATAAGTACGTGCGGGTGCTTCAAGTGACCCACTCAGTTGTACAGTCGTATAATAACTACTGCTGGGGGTCAAGAGGGGTCCGATGGGGTATCGCATCGTCGGACCGGATCTCGTGGCATCTTCAGGACGACAGCACGGCGGTACGAAAAAGGGATTCGAACATGGACGTTGCTGCGCACTGCCCCCGGCATGATCTGATGGCGCGGAGGTCGACGCTCCAGGGGGTCAATATCCATCGAAGTACGCTGCGCGTTCGGTGTCAGGGAAGTTCGTTGTCGGCAGCGACTCCAGATGCACAAACGAGGTGAAGGCGCTGGTGAGTCAAGCAGTCGTCGCCGAGCGGTTCGGCCCTCCGCAGCAGGTGCTGAACTTGACCAAGCTGGTGCACCCCGAGCCCCTGCCGCACCAGGTGATAGTGCGAATGACAGCCGTTGCCCTCAATCCTTCGGACTTGATACCCGTAAGGGGCGCATATCCGCATCGGACGCCGTTGCCCTTCATTCCTGGCTTCGAAGGCGTGGGAGTCATCACCTCCCTCGGAGAACACTGTCCGGGATGGACTCTGGGGCAGAGGGTGATGCCCGTCGGTACGGCTGGCGCCTGGCAGACGCTGAGGGTGGTGAACGCCTCGCAGTGCATCCCGGTTCCATCGGATGTGCCCGATTCCACGGCAGCACGGAGCTACATCAACCCCATCACTGCTCATCACATGGTGCAGCGTTACGCGGGTGGCGCTGCCACCGTGGCCCTCAATGCATCCTCTTCTTCCATTGCAGTGATCCTTGCCCATCTGTTGCACCAGCAGGGAATACAGGTGGTGGAGCTGGGCTCACGAAGCACCGGAACCGCGGACTCGCTCTTTCTCGACACGGCAGGAGACGACTGGATGCGCAATGTGCGGGATCTGGGTCAGCAGCAGGTCATTGACCTTGCCTTCGACTGTGTTGGCGGGACCGAGGGGGAGTGGCTTGCCCAGGCGGTGCGAGTGGGGGAACGGTGGTGCACTATGGCCTGCTGTCGGGTCGACCTTTGCCGGTCCGTTTGCTCGAGCATCGCCCGGATCTGAAAATCGAGTACTTTCGTCTGCGGCCCTGGGCCCACACCGCCACTCGCGCGCAGTTGCTGGAGGCCTTCGCCGGCAGCTGGGACTTGGCTCGGAAGGGTGTGCTCGACTCCGGCCGCGTTGTGGAGATGGGTTTGGCGGACTTCGGGCAAGCTCTCCGCATGCAGCAGGTCCGTCCATCTGTGGGCAAGGTGGTGCTCCGCCCCTGAGTGCCCCGAATACTGATCGCACCAACACCTAGGGTCACCCTGGGGTACTCGCGGGTCAATTAGACGTAGGGCACCTGCCGTACGGCGCTCTGGGCCACCGCAACGTCCAACACGGATGCCTGAGACCGACCCCGACTGGCGCTTGTCAGAGGCAGGGCTAGCGTTCCACCAACCTGTAGTTGTACGATCGTATAATCCTAGTGATGGTGTGAGCCCCAGGGGGTACCTGATGACCACTTCGTCTCGTGTGGACTGGAATCTTCCTCCCGGCCCGCCGAATCCGCTGTATGGGGCTGGGGCTAGGACGGAGGAGAAGGCGCTGGTCCAGCTGACGGCCATCACCGCCACGGCTGTCGTCATTGGCCATGCTGTGCTCACAGCTGAGTCCTCCTGGATGCTGTGGCAATACGTGCTGGCCGCGGTGCTGGTCTTCGATCTCGCTGGCGGGGTGGTGGCCAACGGGTTGAACACGGCCAAACGGGACCACCACACCCCCTCGGGTCACGTAGGTGCTCATGGGCCCACCCGGTTGCTGCGCAGACCGGTGCTTTTCACCGCCCTGCACCTACACCCGGTACTCGTCGGGTTGGTTTTTCCCGGCGGGACCTGGTGGTGGGGGCTATGCGTGTACGCAGTGGTGCTCGCCGCCGTGATCGCGGTGCGATGCTGCCCCCTTTATCTACAACGCCCCATGGCCTTGGCCGCCTGCTCCCTCACGGCAGTGGTCGCGCCCTTGGCCGGTGCCCCGGACGGGTTCTGGTGGCTTCCACCGGTCATCGTGCTCAAACTCGCCCTCGCCCACGCCGTCCAGGAGGAACCATACCGGCCCGTGACCTCATCACAGCGGCACCAGCGCGGCTCTGAGAAGCCGATACGTCCAGCTACCTCGCCCGTCGACACCCCAGAACCTGCTTCAACCGATACCTCGGCTACCGAGCTGGTTGAGGATTCACCCAAGCCAGCATCGTGGAAGGACATCCGGTGACTGCTCAGCTCAGCATCCTGCAGACCGCTTGGTCCGCCCTAGGGCAGGATCCCGCCGCATTGGAGGGCGTGCGACCCGGTGGTGCACCCGAGTTGTCCTCCCGGTTAGCCGTGGATCACTTGGTGCGCGACAGCGTCGCCTCAGCTTCCCTGGCTGCGGCCCTGCTCAACGATCCCGCACCGGATGTGTCGCTGGACAGCGCACGGATACGCACCGCCGTCACCAGCGACCGCCACATCAAGATCGACGGCAAGCGACCCGACGTGTGGGCCGAACTGTCCGGGTTCTGGCCTGCCAGTGACGGCTGGGTGCGAACCCACGCCAACTACCCCCATCACCGGGCACGTCTGCTCCACGCACTGGACCTGAACGAGTCCGCGACCAAAAAGGAGTTCGGCGCCCGGCTGCAAGAGCTGGAGACCGCCCAGATCGAACAGCGCGCCGCTTACCACGGTGCCATCGCCGTGCAGGTCCGTACCCCCAGCCAATGGCGGACGTACCCACAGTCGCAAGCCGTCAGGGCGGACCCTTTAGTCACCTATCAGACTGACGACCATGTTGGTGCATCTCACGCCCATCCCTTGCGGGATCAGCCCCAAGCCCCACTGGCGGGGGTACGAGTACTGGACTTGACGCGAGTTATCGCCGGCCCCGTGGCCACTCGATCCCTGGCGCTGTTGGGCGCCGATGTGCTGCGTGTCGACGCCCCACATCTCGAAGAGCCGCAGTGGCAACACCTGGATACCGGGGCCGGCAAGCGATCGACCCTGTTGGACCTGCATGAGCGCCGGGATCGGGCCGTGTTCGATGACCTGCTGGCTGGGGCTGATGTGCTGGTGACCGGCTACCGTCTCGCTGCCCTCGATGCCTTCGACCTGGACCCTCAAACTCTTACCCAGCGGCACCCCGGGCTCATCATCGGACGCCTCAGCGCATGGGGAACGGAGGGCCCATGGGCCCTCCGACGGGGGTTCGACAGCATCGTTCAAGCCGCCACCGGCATCGCCGTCATCGAGGCCGATGGCGCTCCCACTCCTGGTGCCCTGCCGGCTCAAGCTCTCGACCACAGCGCCGGGTACCTGTTGGCCGCGGGACTTCTCACCGCCCTGCGCCACCGCCGTACCACGGGCACCGGTGCCACAGTGGAAGTGTCCCTGGCCCGGATCGCCCAGGAGCTGCTGCAGTACCCCCTCCTGGATACGCGCCCACCGGGATCAGGCCTCGAGGCGACGACCACCACCGTGGACACCCTTGCCGGACCTGTGACCTACGCCCAACCAGCACTGCAGTACACCGATGGACCCAATACCTGGCCGGCCCCGAGCCGCCCCTGGGGCAAGGACCTGGCCACGTGGAGACCATGATCCCTGCTCCTCCCTCGAGAGCCGCCCGTCTTCGACCTGGTTGCCGAGTTCAACTCCTCTGGAAAACCGTCGAGTCACCCACCCCCAGACACCCCCGGCCGCGGTGCATGACGCCATCTGGGTCCGCCTTGGGCATCGAACGGAAGACTAAGGTGAGAGGTAGTGTCCAGAAGACATCCGTCAACGGTCACTCCTGCCCCACGCCGGCGAGGGCGGTGCAGACCGGTGATCGAGGAGAAGATGCACCCAGCACAGCAACAACCCCCGTCCACTCCTCACCGTTCCGCAAAGGGTCAGCAGCGACGAGCCGAGCTGGTGCAGGCAGGCGTCACGTGTTTGGTGAACGAGGGGTGGCCCGGGCTGACCCACCGCAAGGTCGCCCAGCAAGCAGAAGCACCCCTTGGGCTGGTCCGGTACCACTTCGGCAACCTCGCCGGCCTACACAGAGCCATCGCAGAACAGGTCAGTCACGCTCTGATTGGGCCCATGACCGACGAGTTGGTGAGCACCACCTCGGTCGAGGAACTGATCGCCGTGTTCCTGACTGCCCTCGAGACTGGCCGCGAGGAACTCACCGGAATCCAGCTGCTCATCCAGATCATGGTCGGCACCGCCTACTACCCGGACATTTCCCGCATCGTCCGCACCGACCTCGACGGCGCCAAAGCCCACCTGGCCGCCCACCTTCAGGAACTCGATCCGGAATGGACGGCTCCCTCAGCCTTGCAAGCCGCGTCCTTGCTGATAGCCGCTTGCGACGGCATCCTCCTGCATGCTCTGGTCGATCCTTCCCCAGGGAACCAGCATTCGAAATCGCAGCTGCACACAATGCTGCAGGCCATCCTGACACCTCCCCGCACTGGAGAACCCACGCCCGATCACTGATCTTCTCAACACCAGCTTGCTCATCGGCCGCCGGAAAACATCCATCAGGAAAAGGCCGGAAGGAAGCCCCGTGCTCGAGGCGGCAGTGATCCTGGTGGCAGGCTTCTGGGCCGGCATGATCAACGTAGTGGTCGGCTCGGGAACGTTGGTGACATTCCCCACTCTGCTCCTGTTCGGGTACCCGCCACTGACGGCCAACGTCTCCAACAACATCGGCCTTGTTTTCGGCGGCCTCAGCGGTTCTTGGGGGTATCGACGCGAAGCCGCCGAGAACAAGCAGCTGCTCGTCCGCCTACTGCCGATCTCACTGTTAGGTGGGCTGACGGGGGCCATGTTGTTGCTGGTTCTACCGGCTTCGGCCTTCGGGACCATCGTGCCGGTGCTGATTCTGCTGGGCCTGCTCATGGTCGCTGCAGGACCTGCACTGCAGCGTCGTGCCGCGCGTGTCTCCGCCCGTTCCTCTTCTCCGCGGGCTCCTCGCGGCCGCGCCGTGGCGTTGGCGGTGGGCACCGCGGTTCTGGGAATGTACGGCGGCTACTTCGGAGCGGCTCAGGGCATCCTCCTGATGGGACTGATGAGCGTCGTCACCGTGCACAATCTGCAACAAGTCACCGGCATCAAGAATGTTCTGGTGACGGCGGTCAACGCCGTGGCCGCCGGTGTCTTTCTCCTGGCCGCTGGAGAAGCCATCAACTGGACTGTCATCGCGCTCATCGCGGTCGGTTCCACCCTGGGCGGTTTTGCGGGGGCACGCTTTGGTCGTCGCCTGTCTCCAACTGCGATGCGAACCTTGATCCTGGTCATCGGCGTTGCCGCCCTCGCCCGAATGGCGTTCGCCGGTTGAAGCCGGTGGTCCTGACCTATTTCCCTGGGCCTGCAGTGTCATGTGCGGGGGCGCATGTGCCCGTGGGTCGACAGGGCGCTGGCTTCAATCGGTGCGGCAGCTGAGTTCTCGCCGGGTCCGCAGTAGCTGGCCCATAAGGCCCCGCAGTAGCCCCGACCACTGTGTTGACTGTCCCGTGACTGGCCTGCGTTCTGGAGCTCAGCAGTCGCAAGTGAGAGTCCTCACCGGGGCAGTGAGGTCGTCGATCGGTCGGTGGAGCGGGCCATGGTTGTTCTCCACCGGGTAACCCTCACGGGCCCAGTACTCGTATCCACCGATCATTTCCTTGACCTGATAACCCTGACGTGCAAATTCCAGTGCCGCTCGGGTAGCCCCGTTGCACCCAGGGCCCCAGCAGTAGACGACCACGGGAAGCTCCACCGGGATCCTTTGCCGGGCCTGCGCGGCAATGTCAGCGGTTGGCATGTGCAGCGCGCCTTGAATCCTCCCCTGGGCCCAGGCGGCATGTCCGCGGGAATCCACCACTACGACCGGTTCCCCGCCCACGAGCGCTGCATGAGCATCGGCGGGATCAGTCTCAAAGGCCAGCTTGGCGGCAAAATGGTCGATCAGCACGTGGGAGGGTACCGGTGTCTGCGTCATGGGGCCGAGATTATGAGGCAGTGGAGGATCGGGGAAGAAGCAAGTTCCGGTCTTCGCGGCTTCGCGCCGTAAAAGGCGTGGGAAGATCCCGCTGTGAACGCCAATCTCGCGCTGCCCCTTGACCGTACTGATGTTGCCATTCTCAAGGCTCTTCAAGCCGAAGGCCGTCAGACGATCACGGCTCTGGGGCGTACCGTGGGGATGTCCAACAGCGCGGTGGCCGAACGCGTCCGTCGGTTGGAAGATGCTGGAGTGATCACTGGATACGCCGCGATGGTGGATCCCGAAGCGATGGGGTACCCCATCATGGCGTTTCTGCGCCTGCGCTATCCCAGCAGCATCTACGAGCCTCTGCACCGCTTACTGGCCGAGACGCCGGAGATCGTGGAGGCGCACCACGTGACAGGCGACGACTGCTTCATCATGAAAGTCGTGGCCACGTCCATGCGCCATCTGGAGGCCGTCAGTGGTCGCATGGGCACTTTGGGGTCGGTGACCACCAGCGTGGTGTACTCCAGCCCTCAACCCTTGCGTGCCGTCCTTCCTCCTGCGAGCTAAGACGCTTTCGTCGCTACAGGCTGTGAGGGGCCCATTGTGCCCCTCTCCAAGCTCAGCAGCCGTGTCGTCTGCATCCAGACAAGAACGGTTCCGAGGTTCACGCCCACCGGCGGCCTCGAGCACACGAGCTGTCGTCAAGGTCGACCAAGTTGGGTGAGCCACTGAGTCACCTCGGTGGCCAGTGCGACAGGTGCGTCGTAGTGGATGAGATGCCCGGCCGACGGTATGAGGGACAGTGTGCTTCCGGGGATGGCTTCGTGCAGACGATGGGCGCGGTCCACGGGGATCCAGGTGTCATCCTCGCCCCAGACGATATGCGTAGGGATGTCTATCGCTGCCAGATGGGGTTCCAGTGCTGCGGTCCAGGCCTCGTCGGCCTGAGCGATCTGGCGGTAGAAGGCTGCCTGACCTTGATCCCCGCACCACGGATCGGCCAGCCGAGCGAGGTCTTTCGCATGCAAGCCGCGATAGCTCGCTCCGGCAATGTACGCCTCGAGAGCACCGCGGTGCACAGAAGCCGGCAACTGGGCGAACACCTCAGGATGAGCTTTGACGAGGGCGAAGAAGGGAGATCCCCACGGTCTGAGCGCAACGACATCCACCAAACACAGGGACGAAAACTTCGAGCCGTGCAGAAGATGAGCCCGCAAGGACACCGCGCCCCCGTAGTCGTGAGCGATCACATGAGGAGCCCGTAAATCCCAATGCTTCAACATGGCCGTGAAGGCCTCACCTTGCAGGCCTAGGTCCACCTCGTGATGTGGTTCCATCGACGATGCTCCGTACCCGGGCATGTCCCACAAGTAGACGGTGTAGTCCTTCGCCAAGGCCTCAGCAAAGGGAGCCCAAAGGGCAGAAGACCAAGGGGTGCCGTGACAGAAGACGACCGCGGGACCGGTCCCCATGGCCTTCCAAGCAATTTGGCGACCACGCCAGGTGAACTCTACCTCTAGGTCCATGCGTTTATGCTCCCATCTGTTTCTCTCCAGCTCACCCGTCTGGCTAGCCTCAACGAGGTCGGCTCGACAGTCCTAGCGATTCAAACATTCAAGGTCATGGGACTGCCGCACCATCAGGTGTCATCCGACCCGGCTCGCCACTGGTGTGGTCCGCAGGGATGCGGCAAGTGCCCAAGTTCACGACCCGCAAGGGCTCTACCGACACCCTGCCGCTTTACATATGGCCCGGCTACCGGCCACTGATGCATGGATATTGCCCGACCCGCCCCAAATTTCATTCGACCGGATTTCCTGCACTTCCGGGCTGTGAGGGACTGTCGCTCTAACGGATGCTCCTATTAGCGTCAAGTGATTTTGAGGCGTTGTCGGCCCGTCTCGTCGAGCCAGTGCTGGCAGCGGCGGACGAGGTCGGGATCGGTGCGGGTGCCCATAGCAGACGTGACCATTCTGGTTTTCTTTGAGGATCAGAGGTGGGCAGGGGCGGTGCTGGTGCGGGCGACAAGTTGCGAGGGAATCACGATGTGTTCGCCTGGCGCGGGAGTGTCTGTCTCTGCGGTAGTGAGGTGGCGCAGGGCTAGCTCGACGGCCGTGTGGGCCAGTTGATGAGGGTCCTGGGCCAAGGTGGTGAGATCGATGTAGGGCAGGGTCGCCTGCTCGGAGTCGTCGAAGCCGACCACCGAGAGGTCCCCGGGAACGCTGTGGCCGAGGACCCGGGCCTGGCTGATCACCCCGACGGCGCAACGGTCGTTGAAGGCGATCACAGCCGTGGGGGCGGGGTCTTGAGACAGGAGCTCGGTGATGGCGGCTGCACCTCCGGCCTCCGATGCGCCGCCGGCCACGATGAGGGCGTGGTCCGCAAGGCCTGCGGCAGTCATGGCGTCCTGATACCCCGCGCGGCGGTCCTGGCCGCCGGCTTCACGGTTGGCGTCGATGTAGGCGATGCGCTGATGGCCGAGGGAGATCAGGTGTTCCACGGCCAGGACCATGCCCCGGTGGTCGTCAGTGGCGACACTGGCAATGGCTTCCGAGGTGACGGCCCGGGTGACAGAGACGACCGGCAAGGTTCTGCTCAGGTGCTCCAGCCGGTCTTGGGGCAGTGAGCTGCCCAGCAGGACCAGGGCCTCGCACCGGTCGCGCAGCAGGGCCTCCACGGCGTCCTCCTCGGGTCGGGAGCCGGTGACCGCGGAGAGGACCACGTCATAGCCGTGGCCCCGGGCGGCGCGGTGGAGCCCGTCCAGGATCTCGCCGTGGAAGGGCTGCATCGGTTCGAAGGCCACCCCGAGCAGCCGGGAGTGCTGTTGTCGCAGCACGCGGGCGCGTTCGTCACGGCGATAGCCCAGCTCGGCGGCGACCGCCCGCACGTGGGCCCGGGTCTCCTCGCTGGCCCCGGGGGCGTTGCGGAAGACGATCGAGACCAGCGGCTGGGAGACCCCGGCCGCCTGGGCGACCTCGCGCATCGTGACGCGGCGCCGGCCCGGGCGGCCGGGGGCGTCCTGTGACGTGGAAGTGGGAGTCATCGCCGGAAGGTGGTGAAGGCGTCGCGGAAGCGTCCCAGGGCGACGTCGGGGTCGCCGGCGGCGAAGGCCTCCATGGCGACCACTCCGTCGTATCCCATCTCGGTCAGGG
>NZ_JBHVDI010000070.1:0-18000 GCF_042802875.1 Kocuria sp. NPDC057446
CTCGTGATGAGCGGCGGGGCCCTCCCCCGCTGGCCCACGTGGGCCCGCCCCACGCCTGGACTCCATGACGACCGCAAGCGCCGTCCCGACGACCGTCCTGCCGGCCACCCTGGTCACCGTCTCGGCCACGGCGGACTGCACCTCCGACATCCGCGACTCCACCGAGAAGCCCGGCTGCCGTCGCGTGGCTTCGTCGGTGAAGAGCACCATGGTCAGGATGGCCACCGAGCGCGCCGACGCCGCCGAGTGGTTGCCGGACGAGGGTACGCGCGGCTACACCGACGATCGGGTGTGGGTGGGGACCGCCTATGGGCCGGCGGTCGGCGAGGCGAAAAAGACGGCGTTGGAGCAGGTCCTGGCCGATCGCCCGTGGACGCGCGGTCCGCGGCCTCGACCGGTCAGGTGATCTGTTGCCGGGCGCGGGAGATGATCTCCTGCAAGTCCGGGGCGTCCTCGACGTCGTCGGTGAATCCCAGCGCCACGCCGGCGCCCACCGCCGCGAGACCAAGGGTCGTCAGCGCCATCAGCCACCCCGAGACCTCATGGTGCAGCGCCAGGGCGAACATGTCCGCCCCCAGGGCCAACAACGACACTGCCGCTCCGGCTCTCAAGAGCACGGAGGCCATCTTTGATCGCATCTGCACACGTTCCATATGCGTAAGACTAGACCTTTGTCTACTGAATGGTACGACCGTCGTGAGATGTGACACGCGGCCGGGGGCAGAGCTGCGTCGGTCGGCGGGCAGCACGCAGCCGCACCGGCTCCAGCAGAGACGACGCCGACACCCCACAGCCGGGACGTCCGGGGTGAAGCTTCCCGCGGACATCGACGACGGCACCTCAACAGTGCGGACAGCAGTTCGCGACTGCAACTCCTACGCTGGTGCTGCGCGGAAGCAGGCGCCGAAGCACGGAAAGAGGCAGAACTCCATGATCATCGGCTCGTTCGCCGTCGTGTTCGCCCTCTTCCTCGTGGTCATCATCGCCACGCTGGCTCGCGCCTCCATCGCTGCCCGGATCGCGGGAACGCCCGAGGAGATCCCGGTCGTCTCCACCCGGCTGTCGGTGACGCTGTTCCACGTCGCGATGCTGGCGATGAGCCTGTTCCTGATGATCTCCGTGGGCACCCAGGTGCTCTACGGCGTCACGAACACCGAGACGGTCGTCGTCCCGGCTGTCGGGGCAGCCTTCTTCACCGTCGGCTACGTCTCGGCTCGCTACTCCAGCGAGCACTCGGGGCGACTCTCCCACCGCCAGTGGGTCGGCGGCCCTGAGGGGGAGACAGCGGAGCTGTTCGCCCGCGCGTACCGCGAGCGAGCCTGGGTCGTGGGCCTGGCGATCGTCCCGCCGCTGCTGGTGCTGGTGGCCCGCGTGGTCGCCGTCGGGGTCCTCGGTACACCGGCGGACCTGCCGGCCGGCGCCGGCGGGAGCTGAACGCCACCCCTCCTCGTCGTCCTGGCTGTCATCGCCGCGGTCGTCGTTCTGGGCGTCCTGCTCGTCAGGCGGAGCGCTCAGCCCCGGTACTGCGTGACGGGGACCGGGGCGTTCGTCTGGACGGTGGGCAGCGTCACCCGGTCTAGTCCGTCGGTGCCGGCAGGTCGGGCTGCTCGCCGGCGGCCGCTTGATCGAGCAGGTCGCAGACATCGAAGACGTACTCGGTAGTGTTCTCCGTGCTCTCCGGGGGCCACGGGACCTCCTCGGCAGCCTGGTCCTCCGGCGGGGTGGGCTCCTGGGCGATCGTGACGGCCGGAGTGGCGACGGCCAGCAGTGCGGTGGCTGCCGCGGCGATGAAGCGGTGTGCCGTGTCCATGATCGGTCCTCGTGACGGGGTGCCGCGGACGGTCCGGACGCTGTCCACGGCGAGTGCGGTGGATGGAGTCGATGCTGCTGGGGCCGACTGCCAGGCCCTACGGCACCAGTGTCGTCACATCGTCGATCCAACGACGCAGGAGTCGGGAGATGGCCTCGTAATAGTTAATGCTCCCTCTCCGGCGGCGTCACAATCGCGCCCCGGGCTGGTGCGACCTCTGACGTTCCGGCGCTCCGCGACGGAGCCCGAGGCGCCGCACTGCGCCGGCCTATCGCCTCCGGCGAGGTCTTCGGACGGCCAAGGTGCTCACGGAGATGTTCATCGAGCACAAGCAGAAGAAGACCGCCCATCCCGCGGGCTCGCCGCTGCGCACCGCCCACCACAGTGCGGCCACCGCGCCCACGCCCCGAGCTGCCCGAACACCAGGAACACCGCGCCGACGAGCATCACGATCAGGTGCCCGCGCAGTTGCCGGTCCGGTGTCATGGCCTCGCCTGCGGGTCGGTATCCTCGCCGCGGCGGGCCCCCGAGGACCACACGTTGCTCAGCAGCAACGCGGCCACACCGATCGCGGTCATCCACCAGTTCCACTCGCCCAGGATCAGACGCAGCCCCACGATGAGGGCGACGATGATCGCCGCTTGGAAGAGCACCTGCTGCCATCGCCTCGACACGCTGCACTCCTTCACGCTCAGCACCTTGCTTGTTCGCATGGTCGCACGGTCCGGCGCCGGTGGGCGTCACCTCATCCGGGGCCGGCGACCGCCGGCGGCATCCCGCGGCGGGCGTCCATGGCCCGGGCGTGGGCGGCCTCCATCCGGCCGGCCAGAACGGCGGTGGTGCCGACGACCGGTCCGATGACGAACACGTGCGGGTATCCGGCGGCCAGGATCACGAACCCGGCGACCCAGCAGACGACGCCGGCGGTCCAGCCCAGCCACACCGAGGGGCGGGCGGTGGTCTCGTAGTCGTAGGGCGGGTTGATCGGCTCCGGGTCCCCGTGGGTCTCAACCCGGTGCAGTCGCCGCCTGGTGATCTCCAGGCCGGCAAAGCACCCGGCAGCCACCAGGGCGGCGAACACCGCGTTGGACAGCCCGTACCCGCCGATGGACACCAGCCAGTCCACGAAACCGACCAGTCGTGCTTCGACCCAGTCCGCGGTGTAGGCCCAGATGAAGAAGCCTGCGAGCCACAGCAGGAAGACCTGTCCGCCGGACAACCCCTCGGCCTTGGTTCTGAACCCCATGAGCCACCCCCAGCTCTGATGTCTTGGCTCCAGGGTAGCCAGCCGGACCGGCGCGCATCTCCGCACACATGGACGTCGTACCGGCACCGGCCGGGTAGGCCAGGCGAAGTCCGTCCGGGGTGGTCGGTACGCTCGGCCAGTGCACGATCCGACCACGGAGGTAGTCCATGCCAGCGCCCCTGCTCCACCGACGGTGCGGCGGGCCCTGCGGGACGTGGAGCGCGTTACCCAGGACGCCGGGGAGGCCGGTGCCCGAGTTCGTGGACGCAGCCGACGTGCTGTCCGATGACTACAAGGGCAAGCTTCTCGACGAGGTCGCCGCCGACGCCGAGGACCCCGTCGTAGACGATGACCAGGAGGGCAAGCGATAATGAGCGCACGAGCCTCTGAGAGGAGGAGCGAGACGATGACCGTTTCTGCTGAGCACATCGAGTCCGCCGCAAAGGCCCTGAAGCTGGACCCGGACGTGCTCCGGAGGCTGACCGAGCCTTCACAGTCCCGCACGGTCCCGGTCCGCCTGCGTCTGCTGGGCAACGAGCCGATCTACGTCTCGACCCAGGAGAGCGCCCGCGATCTGGAGCGCACCGACCGCGCCTACGACGCCGTCACGGCGGCCACCGCCGCCTGACCGTCCACCGCCCCGCAGCCCACGCCAGGCCGCGGGGCGGTGCCATGTCCTCAGCCGGGACCAGCCGCACACATTCCCGGCATGACGATCTTCGTAGACCACCAGTACCCGCGCACCACCGACGGCCGGTTCGCGGCCAAGAGTCACCCCGAGGCCGAACTCCAGTTCGCCGCGCGGGCCATCACCTTGTTCGAGGCGACCGGCGGCTGGGGCCCGAGCTTCCACGACATGGACTTCCGGCCCGCCTACGACGACAGCCCCACCCAGCGCGCCGCCGCGGCGTTCCGTGTCCAGTTCGGTGTCGCACCGGACGCCGAGGTGGATGGGGAGTACTGCTTCGAGGGTTCGAACCACCAGGTGCTGAAAATCCGGGCCACGGGCAGCGGCGCGGTGAACTTCCCCGGCCCGACCCGCTTCGCCGCCGAGGCGAACATGCTCTCCGTGACGGACCTGCTGCCGCCGGGCCGGCTCGGTTCCGACCTGGGCGGCGAGGCTTGCCGTTGACTGGCGGGCCCTGACGACTTCAACGCCAAGGACGCGTTGAAGGCCCTCGCCTCCTTCGGTTGCCCAGAGCACTTCTCGGACGTCAATCGGGCGGTCCTCGAGCCCGAGTAGCGAATGCGGCCAGACGCTCTCCTGCTCTTGCTGCCTCGGTTGTCGCCGTTGGGGTTGTCGCCGTTGGGGTTGTCGCCGTTGGGGTTGTCGCCGTTGGGGTTGTCGCCGTTGGGGTGACTGCTACGGTGCGACCAGCAGGCACCGGGCGAACACGTCGCTCACCGCCTCCGATTCCCCGAGGAGCACCACGATGAGCACCCCGGTCTGGCAGAAGCCCGAGATCCTCGCCGCCGCTGCCGGCCCCCAGGGCCCGCAGATCCAGGCCGTCTTCGCCAAGGCCGTTGACATCGGCCTCGACGAGTCGCAGGCGCTGCGCAAGGCCTCCGAGCTCCACCAGAAGTTCGTCACCGACAACACCCCCGTCGAGGTCGACTACGACGCGCTCGGTCAGGCCGCCGTTAAGCTGGCGGTCAGCGCCGCGGCCGCGGCCGGGCGCCAGGGCGCCCTGGACCAGATCCTCGGGTCGTGGCGGAGCCTGTCGCAGGCGATCGCCACGGACCTGTTCCTGCAGATGCACCGGCACACGCACCCCGACATCGCGCCCCCTTCCGGAGACACCTTGGAGCACGCCGCCGCGGCCACCGCCACCAGCTTTCAGATGCCCGTGGCCCACGCCCTGATCGCCCTGGCCGCCCGTGACCTGATCGACGCCGAGGGCTTTCCGCAGGACGCCTACGACTTCCTGACCACCCCGTGGAACTGGGCAGTCGGTGCTGCCCACCCCGGCGACGACACCGGGGAGACGGTGCAGGGCCCGTGAGGGGGAGTCGGGCCGGCGACCCATCCCCGACGGGGTGCGCGACGACGTGGAGCGGATCGAGGCGTGCACCGCTGAGGTCGCCGACCAGCTGGCCGCCCACCTGCTCGAGCACGCCGGGCCCGACCCGGTCTTCGAGGTCTCCGGTCGCGACGCCGACAGGCCGTCCCTCGACCTGCCGATCGCACCGCTGGCGCCCACCGCCCGGTGGTGGCGGGCGGTCGCCTACCGGGTCGCCGAGGACGTGCCGGGTCTGCGACTTGTCGAAGCGCCGAAGCAGCCCTGATCGCCGGCGCCGCTGAACCCATGCTTGTGCACAGAAGTGGGGCTGCCGGGGCGCGGTCGAACTCCCTAGGCTGAAGCTGTCGGTGAGCCGCTGCGAGCGGCCCGGCACAGCGCGGGACACGTCGGGGGGGCGTGGTCTCGCTGCACGCAGCGCCCCTGTCGGCGTGCGTGGCCCGTGGCGGCCCCGTTGTGTTGGCGGGGCCGCCACGGAGCCGACAGTCCGAACACGCTCAGTCTCCGGGCATCAGAGAGCCGCCGGTCCGTGGCGGTCCGGTCCTTGCCGGGTGGGACTTAGCTGTCGGTGATCCGGGTGGTGCAGCGCGTCCCGTCCTCACGGGTGACGCTCAGTGTGACGACGGCCTGCTCCTGATCAAGAGCGGTCAGGGGGTCTCCTGGGTCTGGACGGCTCTGGGCCTCAGGGGCGCGGCATCCCTGCCCGAGGGCCGTGCGTACTCGACGAGGTGCGGAGATCAACCCGATCCGCGGTGACGGACGCACAGGGCCCGGGAGGAGCTTGCGCGTGCACTCACACGATGGGCGGCCTCTGTTCGGTTCCGGGTTCACCGACGTCAGGACACCCCATGCGCCGCCCCGTCTTCGTCATGCTCGCCGTCTTCAGCGTGCCTCGAGCGCCCGCGGCCCGACCACCGCCGACTTCCAGACGTTGATCGGCGGGTCGGCCGGCAAGACGTACGCTGAGGCGCTGGAATCGCGCGAGGACGTCGACGGCGCGCCGGAAGGCCTCGCGCAAGGCGCCCATGTGAAGGTCCTCGTCAGGACCGAGGCTCCGGTGCACCAGCTGCCGAAGGACCTCGGCGAGGAGATCTCCGCGATATCCTGACCTGCACTGCCATCCCGACCACGACCGATCGGACACCCCGGATGAGATCCGCCGCCCTGCCGCTCCTGCTCAGCGTCACCGCCCTGGCCCTGACCGGGTGCGGGCCCACCAAGAACGCCTCGTACGACGACGCCGACGAGATGCGCCAGGCCGTGGAGGACGCCGACGTGGAGTGCGGCGACGACGAACAGAGCACCGGGCAGTACCCCGGGACGACGACCGTGATGTGCGACGAGAAGGTCATGCTCACCGTCCTGGGCTCCGATGACGCCGAGCGGGGCGTCAAGGACTCGCTCGAGGAGCTGGGCCTGAGCTACGTCCAGGCCGGCAACTGGATCGCCGCCTCCGGGTACATCTCCCGTCTTGAGGAGGTCCAAGAGGCCATCGGCGGGGACTTGACACGCATGTCCTGAGCTGTCGTCGTCTGACCGGCCGTCCGCACACTCGGGAGGTGAGGGCAGCCGATCCTGCGGGCCTCGGGCGAGACAAGAGCTCTAGCTCCCGCCGCGGGCGCCGGCCGGCTCGCCGTCCCCGTTCTGCCGGCGAGCCACCCGGTAGGTCACCAGGTAGATCCCGGTCCCCACCATCCAGCCGGCGAGAGGGAAGTCCCCACTGCGACCGAGGAGGCCGGACAGCACGGCGATGAGCCACGCGATGCCGGTGCGAAGACCCCAGCCGACCAGCAGCTGACCCCAGCGGATGCCCTGGACGAGGAGCACGAGCCCGGTGAAGGCCACCACGGCGGCGAGGACTGCGGCCCCACCGAGCTGGGCGCCTTGGACGAGCTGGACGCCACCGGCCGCCAAGCACACGGCAGCGGCCGCCGCGTACGTGCGCTGTCCCAAGGTCCGTGCTGGCACGAGCTCCTCCGTCCAGTAGGTGCCGCCTGGGGCGCTGGTCGTTCTCCACGGGGCTCGGATCGACCCGGCGGTTGAACTGCATCTCGTCGCCGTGAGGTTCTCAGGCTGCGCACCAGCGGCGCCGAGCGGAGCGACGGCGCCGCCGGGATCGGATCCTCAGAGCCCGACCTGATCCACGCCGTACGTCGCCTGCTCGGCGGAGTACCCTTCGAACATCAGCTGCTCGATGAGGCCCCCACGGGAGAAGCCCGAGAAGTCGAGGTAGTTCTGGGCGGCCTGGGCGGCCTGGGCGTTGTAGTCGATCGTCAGGCTGTCGACGGCCACGGTGGCGTCCTCGGTCGAGTAGTCCTCGAAGACCAGCTGATCGATGAGCCCGGACCGCGAGAACGCGGTGAAGTCGAGGTAGTTCTGAGCCGAGCGCACCGCGTTCTGCTGCGCCAGCGTCAACCCCGATTGATCGGCCCTCGGTTCCGGAGCCGCTGCCTCCTCCACCTCCTCTGCGGACTTGGCCTCGACTGCGGCCTCGGCCTCCGCCTCGTCCGCGCGCTTCTCCGCCTCAGCGGCGCGCTCCTCGGCCTCCTGGGCCTTGGCCTCCGCATCCGCCACCCGCTGGTCGGCCTCTGAGCTGTCCTGCGAGGCGGTGACTGTGACCGTGGCCGTCGGGGTCGAGGAGGATGCCTCCTCGGCGCCGCACCCGCTCAACATCAGCGCCGCGGCGAGACCGCCCGAGGTCACCAGGGTCGGCGTGTTGATCGTCCGCATCGTACATCTCCTTCTGCCGCACCAGAGGTTCATGGTGGATCGACAAGGCTTCGACGTTGACGCCGTCGACCACTCTCACGTGCATGGTTCGCTTTCGTACACCATCCCACAGGCGGCACCGCCACGTCTCGAATCCATGAGCCCAGACGGCGATTTTCGCTCACACTCGGGGTGGCTCGGCACGCACCCCGAAGCCGCGCGGCACCGAACGCAACGCGTCCTCGGTGCTGACGAACGGCCGGGACGCGGTGAAGCACTCGAACGCCCGGTGGAAGACAGCAGGGTCGATGGCATCGAAAGCGTCCAGATGCCTCACCAGCACGCCCACCGACTCGACCGGCTCATCGTCGGCCAGCAGACGCGGCCACGAGACCATCAAGGCTGGTCTGGTTCACGAGCATAGGGAGTGCCTTTCGCTGTCGGTGCGCCCCGCTCAGGGCGCCTCCAGCCAGGCGACCGAGGACTGCCGCTCCAGGCGGACCCCAAGGTTTCGGCGCGGGCACGACGAAGCACCGGAGCGTCGCGTGGCCGCTCCGGTGCTCGGTCAGGGTGCGAGCGGGCGGGTGGGCTCGCAGGTGTCGCGCTTGGGGTTCAGGTTCCGAGATTCCGGCCCGTCGACTCCGAGGCGCGTTGGCCCTGGTCCGCCCAGCTCAGTGCCGCCCAGGTGTGAGAAGGAAGACTACCGTCGGTAGTACATGACGTTGGAGAATTGCATGCCGCCAGTCTTCGCACATCGGTCCTCTTTCACCACTGTGCTCCACGAGGAGTTGTAGGCCGGTCATGCCTTCTCCCACCGTGGCCTCCGACACATGCTGTATCGATATGAGTCGGAAGGCCGCCGATACATGTGATGACGTGGGGATACGGTCGCGTCATCTGTTTCTCCGCTACACACGACGGGTGCACAATGAACCACACGATCCCACGGTGGCCGCGGCCCCGGTGCGCCGCGACCTGACATCGTCGGATGCTCCTACCCATGCGCCGTGGAGGCTGCGGTGAATGAGGCGCGCGAGACAGACACAGGTGTCGGCCTGATCAGGCGGGCCATGATGTTCCTGGCCGTAGCGCTAGTCGTGACTGTAGTAGTGGTGGCTGGCCTGCTGCTGATCGGTGAAGTTCGGTGGGATGAAGTTGTCGGGTTCATCGAGTGGTTCTCTCGTTCGACGGCCTTTGGCGCGATCATCGCGGGGACCCTCGCCCTGACAGCCGCCTGGCTGGCCTACCACGGAGTGCAGCAGACGATCCGATCAACAGAGACTCGGGAGCGTGAAAAGGCTCGGCACGAACGGTTCACCACCATCGTGACGCAGTTGGCCTCCAACCAGCCGGCAGTCCGCCTCGGCGGGCTGTACGCGGTGTCGGCGCTTGCCGATGAATGGGAACGGGAGGCTCGCCGACTGATTTCTGTCTCAGACTCGGCCGGTGAGTGGAGGGACAAAGAGAGGGCATGGGCCTGAGCCGTTGAGCGACTCTCCGCAATCCGCCTGAAGTTGTTTCAGCGGGAAAGCGAACGTCATGCTCTTACGGTTGAAAGGTCGCCAGCCGAGGGGCTGGTTCGGCAGTTGGCTGAGGCGAAGCGGGAAGTAGCAACGGTCAGGTCGGCATACATGTTGACTTGGGACGCAGTGCCGATGCTGGCCAAGGACGCTGTGACCTATCGAGATTCATGCCTGGAAATGATCAACGCATATCTTCGGGCTGGCCCCCGGCCTCCCCAATCCCGCACAGATCTGTCTGAGCACCAGAAAAAGACATCTGCCCATTCGAGTACGGGCCCAGGCGGCAATGCGGAAGCTCTTGCCGCTGCGGCGGTGATTGTTCGCCGCCACACCGTGCTCGAGGCCCCCTATCCGTGGCCACCGCAACAGATCAACCTGAGTCACGCCTACTTGAAGGATGCTGATCTGAGTGAGACACACCTGCAGCGCGTCAACCTCAGCGAGGCGATGCTGCACCATGCCAATCTATGTGAAGCCCATCTGGAAGGAGCTGATCTGACTCGAGCGAACTTGGCGGATTCCAGTATGTGCGACACCCACTTGGAAGGGGCCTCCCTGAGATGCGCCCGGATGGAGCGCGTAAATCTGTTAGGCGCCTCTCTGGAGCGGGCCGACCTTGCGGGCGCGCATCTAGCGAAGACTGAGATGAATCGGGGCGGACTCGAGGGTGCGGAATTACAGTGGGATCCCTTGGTGAGGAAGTCCAGATTCCGCAAACAGGGCTGAAGTGAAATTCGGCCCAAAAAATGGCGAAGCCAAGATCTACCACCCCGACATGGATATGGAAGCCGCCCCGGTCATCCCGGCCCACGTTACGGATGACGGTCCAAGCCGGAATCATGCTGGAGTCAGCGCACCACGTTGCTTGGCTATTTCGCCGCCTCGTCGCGGCCTCCCGTCAGCATGAAAAGACCGAGCACAAGTGGAGAGATGCCAAAGAACTTCCCAGTAGCGGGATCTCGCACGGCAGCGCGTCCGACGATGTTCGACCCAAGAATCTGCGTACAACGGCTCGGACGGGGCATAGCCGTGACGGCGGCGGAGCGATCTGCAGCGCCGGTGGCAGCGGACAGGCCGACGGAGTTCGAGGGGCAAGCCTGTGTGCGTGGGGATTCCAGAGGTTGCAAGACGAGCCGCCGGGATCGCGCCGCGTCGCCCTCCCACTGCGACAGCACACGGAAGGAGGTCATCCACCGGAAAGTGCCCCAAGGTGTCCCCCGCGAGCAGCTGTCCGTGGGGACGACAAAGGCCCCCACGAGCGTTTCCGCTGGTGAGGGCCTTCCGCTGGGCTCCCCCGACTGGACTCGAACCAGTAACCCTTCGATTAACAGTCGAATGCTCTGCCAATTGAGCTACGGGGGACCGCGCACGCACGCGTGCAACGAGCCATCACTTTACCGGTCCCGCCGGGCTTCGACAAATCCTGTCCCGGGCGGCCGCATCACTCCTGGCGGAGGCCTCGGCGCTGCATCTCCAGCTCCAGCAGCTCCCGCTGGAGCTCCTGGTAGCGCTCGCGCTGACCGGTGGGATCCGTGCGCTGGAGCTCCGCCAGCCGGTCCGACTTCCGCCGGTTGATCTGCAGCTCGAAGAGGCGGTTGAGGATGTCCGCGGTGTAGCGCTCCAGCTGCTGCTGGGTGGTGGCCGGCAGGGGCGTCACGGCGAGCTCGGCCAGGTAGCCGTGCAGGGGCTCCGGCAGGTGCCCGCGCACCGCGTCCACCCAGACCTGCCCGCCCGGAACGGCGGACCCCCGGTCCAGGAGCTCCGCCCGGGCCGCCAGGACGGCGTCGTGCACGGCCCCGTGCACGGGATAGCGGAAGGCGCTGAGACCGAACTCCTCCCAGTGCCGCTCGAGCATCAGGTCCGGGCACTGGATGACGGTCTCGAGGGCCTCGCGCTCCATCCGCGCCACCGGCTCGCGCGGGTCGGGCAGTTCGACCGGGGCGGGCCCGGACGGCTCCGGCTCCGCCGGCCGGTGCGACGCGGGGCCCTCCTCCCGCTGGGCGCGGCCCGCGGCGTCCACGGTGCGCTGCACCTCCGCGGGCTCCAGACCCAGCCAGCCCGCGAGCTGCCGCGCGTAGGCGGGGCGCAGGGAGCGGTCCCGGATCCGCGCGACGATGGGCGCGCAGGCGCGCATCGCCCGGATGCGGCCCTCGATGGTGTCGAGGTCGAAGTTCTTCAGCGTGGCCCGGATCGCGAACTCGAACAGGGGGCGGCGGTTCTCCACGAGCTCGGCGACGGCGGCGTCCCCGCGGGCCAGCCGGAGGTCGCACGGGTCCATGCCGTGGGGCTCGACCGCCACGTAGGTCTGCGCCACGAACTTCTGGTCCTCCTCGAAGGCGCGCAGGGCGGCCTTCTGGCCGGCGGCGTCGCCGTCGAAGGTGAAGACCACCTCTCCCCCGCCGCCGTCGTCGGAGAGGAAGCGCCGGACGATCTTGATGTGCTCGGCGCCGAAGGCGGTGCCGCACGTGGCCACCGCCGTGGTGACGCCGGCGAGGTGGCAGGCCATGACGTCGGTGTAGCCCTCGACGACGACGAGGCGCCGCTGCCGGGCGATCTCCCGCTTCGCGAGGTCGATGCCGTAGAGCACCTGGGACTTCTTGTACAGGGCGGTCTCGGGGGTGTTGAGGTACTTGGGACCCTGGTCGTCGTCGTGGAGCTTGCGGGCGCCGAAGCCGATGACCTCGCCGGCGACCGCCCGGATGGGCCACACGAGCCGGCCGCGGAACCGGTCGTAGAGCCCGCGGTTGCCCTCGGAGAACATGCCCGTGAGCTTGAGCTCCTGGTCCGTGAAGCCGCGGTCCCGGAGGTGCTTGAGCAGGTGGTCCCAGCCGCGGGGGGCGTAGCCCACGCCGTAGCGCCGGGCGGCCTCGCCGTCGAAGCCGCGCTCGCCCAGGAACTGCTGGGCGGGGGCGGCCTGGCGGGTGTAGAGGTTGCGCTGGAAGAACTCGGCGGCGACCTTGTGCGCGTCCAGCAGGCGCTGGCGGCGCCCGACCTCCTCCTTGTTCGGTCCGGAGCCCTGCTCGTAGTGGAGCTCGTAGCCCACCCGCGCCGCCAGCTTCTCCACGGTCTCCGAGAAGGTTGTGTGGTCCATGGTCATCAGGAACGAGATGACGTCCCCGGACTCGTCGCAGCCGAAGCAGTGGTAGGTGCCCATCTGCGGGCGCACGTGGAAGGACGGGGTGCGCTCGTCGTGGAACGGGCAGAGCCCCTTCCAGGAGCCGATGCCGGCGCTCTTGAGGGTGACGTAGCCGTCGACGATCTCCTTGATGTCGGTCCGCGCCCGCACCTCGTCGATGTCCTCGCGTCTGATCAGTCCTGCCACACCCACAGTCTAGGCGTGCGGCCCGACGGCCGAGCCGGGCGAACTCGGTGACCATCGCGACGGCGGTCGGCAGGCAGCCGCCCAGGCCCGGGCCGGCGAGGAAGCGCAGCAGGCCGACGGTCGCCACGGCGTCGAAGCCGTCCGGCAGCACGGCGATCCAGCACGGCGGCGCGGGTCACCAGAGCGGCTTGTCCCCCACGCGCCAGTGCGTGCCGCGGATCCTGTCGTGCAGGGACACGGCGGACAGGTCGGTGAGGGACGCGATCTGGTCCACGACGAGGCGCAGGCGGGCGGACTCGGTGCCCGGGCCGTCGCCGAGGTCGTGCCAGTCGGCGGCGAAGGCGGGCGAGAGGTGCCGGCCGTCGGAGTCCATCAGCGCGCCCACGAGGATCGAGAGCACCTCCTGCTGGTTGTCGTAGATGGGCTGGGCGTCGCGCACCGTGATGACGTAGGTCGTGGCGATGCCCTTGAGCACGCCGATCTCCTCGGTGGTGCCCTCCGGGACGACGAGCTGGGCGTCGTAGCGGGTCAGCGGGTCCTCGCCGTAGATGTCCCGGGTGGCGCCGACCGCGGACATCGCGAAGCGGCCGATGAGCTGGCTCGTCATGTTCTTGAGCCGGGCGAGGTCCTTGCGGGACCCGTCCATCTCCCGGACCCACAGGGACGAGTCCTCGAGGCGGGTCAGGGCGGCGTCGAGGGACTCGGGGGCGGCCTCGGGCAGGTACCAGCGCCGGGTGAGCTCGAGGACCCGGTCCCGCTGCGTGGTGTCGGCGAGCCAGCCCAGCTGGACGAGCCCGGAGGCGATGGCGTCCTCGACGTCGTGCACCGAGTAGGAGATGTCGTCGGAGAGATCCATGACCTGCGCCTCGAGGCACTTCGTGCGCGGCGGGGCGCCCTCGCGCAGCCACGCGAACACCGGCAGGTCGTCCGTGTAGACCCCGAACTTCGGGGACCGCGTCCCGTCCGGGCGCAACGGCGCCTCGTGGGCCTCCCAGGGGTACTTGCACACGGCGTCCAGCACGGCGCGGGTCAGGTTGAGGCCGGCCGGGCCCCCGTCGTCGTCGAGCACCTTGGGCTCCAGCCGGGTGAGCAGGCGCAGGGTCTGGGCATTGCCCTCGAAGCCGCCGACGTGCTGCGTCAGCCGGTGCAGGGCAGACTCCCCGTTGTGCCCGAACGGCGGGTGGCCGAGGTCGTGGGAGAGGCAGGCGGCGTCGACGACGTCGGGGTCGCAGCCGAGCATCCGGCCGAGCTCCCGGCCGATCTGGGCGACCTCGAGGGAGTGGGTCAGGCGGTTGCGCACGAAGTCGTCGGTGTCCGGGGAGACGACCTGGGTCTTGGCGGCCAACCGCCGCAGCCCCGAGGAGTGCAGGATCCGGGCGCGGTCCCGCTCGAAGTCGGAGCGGTACTTGTTGTGGTGGTCCTCCGCCACCCAGCGCGCCACGTCGCGGGCCTCGTAGCCCGGGGCGGGCGCGCCGGTGCGGTCGATCTCGATGGACGTGTGGGGCATGCCCGGTCCTTTCCGTGTCGTGGGGTCGGCTCAGCCGCCGGAGACGTCGAGCTCCGCGGCGACCAGGCCCAGCCGCTCGGCGTCGCCGAGCTCGCGGGAGTCGAGCCAGCCGTGCGGCAGCTGTGCCCGCTTCGGCGTTCCGGCCCGGCCCCGGGGGCCCTCGACGGCGTCCCCGGGGTAGCCCTGGTCGAGGTCGAGCTCGGCGAGCAGCTCCCGCAGGGTCGCGAGGTCGGGCACCTGGGCCAGCCGGGCGCGCAGGGCCCCGCCCACGGGGTAGCCCTTGAAGTACCAGGCGACGTGCTTGCGGATCTCCCGCAGGCCCTTGGCCTCGTCGCCGAAGGTCTCGACGAGCAGCTCCGCGTGGCGGTGGATCGTGCGGGCGACGTCGGCCACCCCCGGGCGGAAGCGGTCGGGACGGCCCTCGAAGGCGGCCTGCAGGTCCCCGAAGAGCCAGGGGCGGCCCTGGCAGCCGCGGCCGACGACCACGCCGTCCACGCCGGTCTGCTCGACCATGCGCACGGCGTCCTCGGCGCTCCAGATGTCCCCGTTGCCGAGCACGGGCACGTCCGGCAGGGCCTCCCGCAGCTGCGCGATGGCGTCCCAGTCCGCGGTGCCCGAGTAGTGCTGCTCGAGGGTGCGCCCGTGCAGCGCCACGGCGGCGACGCCGCTGTCGCGGGCGATCCGGCCCGCCTCGAGGAAGGTGAGGTGGCCGTCGTCGATGCCCTTGCGCATCTTGATCGTCACGGGGACGTCGCCGCGGGAGGCCTCCTGGACGGCGGTGCGCACGATGGCCGTGAACAGGTCGGTCTTCCAGGGCAGGGCGGAGCCGCCGCCGCGCTTGGTGACCTTGGGCACGGGGCAGCCGAAGTTCAGGTCGATGTGGTCCGCGCGGTCCTCCTCGACGACCATGCGCACGGCCTGGCCGACGTGCACGGCGTCCACGCCGTAGATCTGGATCGAGCGGGGCGTCTCGTCCGGGTCGTGGTCGATGATCCGCATGGACTCGGGCCGTCGCTCCACGAGGGCGCGGGCGGTGACCATCTCCGTGACGTAGAGGCCGCCTCCGTACTCGCGGCACAGCCGGCGGAAGGCCTTGTTGGTGACCCCGGCCATGGGCGCCAGCACCACGGGGACGTCGATCGTGAGGTCGCCCAGGTGCAGCGGCGGCAGGTCGAGCCGGGCGGGGTGGGTCTCGGTAGGGGTGTCCATCACCGGGAAATTCTCTCACGGACGGGAACACGGACGAGAACACGGACGAGAACACGGACGAGAACACGGACGGGAACAGCGCAGGACCCCGGGCTGCGGCCCGGGGCCCTGCGCGTGCCGGACGTCGTCCGGCGCTCCTCCGGGCCGCTCAGTCGCCGGGCTCCGCGAGGACGAGAGAGGTCTCCACGACCGTGGCGGCACCGGCCGACAGCAGGTTGTCGACGACGAGGGTCAGCGGCTCCATCGACCCGTCCACCTGGAACTGCACGGGGTGGTGGTGGGCCAGCAGCGCGAGCAGCTGCTCGAGCGCGGGACCCGCCGCGTCGTCGCCCGGAGCCCAGCCCAGCATCACGTGGGCGGGCGCGTCCGGTTCGTCCTCGGGGAGCGGGGCGCCCGGGGCGGCGTCCAGCTCCACGGGCCGGTAGCTCACGGCGAAGGCGGCGATGCTCCCCCGCTCCCCCGGGCCCACGCCGTTGCGCAGCACCACGGCCCCGAACGCGTGCGCGGCGTCGGAGAGGAACAGCTGGTTGACCCGTCCCACGGACAGGTCCGCGGGCTCGTCCCAGGCGTGCACGGAGCGGTAGAACGCCCACAGGGCCCGGGTGAGCTCCACCGAGCCGGTGGCGAGGTCCTCGACGGCCTGGGCCGGTGTCCCGTCGGGGCGCTCCCGCAGCGGCTGCAGGGGCAGCGCCCCGGCCGCCACGCGGACCACCCGCGACTCCTGGACCGGCTCCAGCCCGGCGGCCCGCGCGAAGCGCTCGCCGGCCGAGCCGGGCGCGGCCTTGGTGCGCAGGGCCTGCACGCCCGAGGGCGAGCCCGCCGCCTCGGTGCGCAGCCGCTCGAGCAGGGCCCGTCCGAGGCCCTCTCCGCGGCGGTCGGGGGCGACCTCCACGTAGGCCCACAGCCGGGACGGGTGGATCGCCGACTCGTAGACCGTGCCGGCGGCCACCGGCACGCCGGAGTCCTCCGCCACGACGGTGCGGGACCACGGGGCGTCGTCGTCGGGGCGCAGGGTCGCCCGGAAGGCGGCGGCCTGGGGCGTCTCCGGGGCGGGCCACACCTCGAGCAGCCGCAGGTCGTCCCCGTCCCGCCAGGGCCGCAGGCCCGGTCCGGTCAGCGCGCCGCTCATCAGCGGACGAGCTTCCCGGCGAGGTAGGACTTCACCTGGTCGAGCGCCACGCGCTCCTGGGTCATGGCGTCCCGCTCGCGGATGGTCACGGCCTGGTCCTCGAGGGTGTCGAAGTCCACGGTGATGCAGAACGGGGTGCCGATCTCGTCCTGGCGGCGGTAGCGGCGGCCGATGGCCCCGGAGTCGTCGAAGTCGATGTTCCAGTTCCGGCGCAGCTCGGCGGCCAGGTCCTTGGCCTTCGGCGAGAGGTCCTCGTTGCGGGACAGCGGCAGCACGGCGGCCTTGACCGGGGCCAGGCGCGGGTCCAGCTTGAGCACCGTGCGCTTGTCCACCCCGCCCTTCGAGTTGGGGGCCTCGTCCTCGGTGTAGGCGTCCACGAGGAACGCCATCATGGACCGGGTCAGGCCGAAGGACGGCTCGATCACGTACGGGACGTAGCGCTCGTTGGTCTGCTGGTCGAAGTAGCTCAGGTCCGTGTTCGAGTGCTCGTTGTGCACGCCGAGGTCGTAGTCGGTGCGGTTGGCGACGCCCATGAGCTCGCCCCACGGGTTGCCCTGGAAGCCGAACCGGTACTCGATGTCGATGGTGCCGGCGGAGTAGTGCGCCCGGTCGTCCTCGGGCACGTCGTAGCGGCGCATGTGGTCCGGGTCGATGCCCAGGTCCGTGAACCAGGTCCAGCACGCCTCGACCCACTCGTCGAAGAAGTGCCCGGCCTCGGACGGGTGGGTGAAGTACTCGATCTCCATCTGCTCGAACTCGCGGGTGCGGAAGATGAAGTTGCCGGGGGTGATCTCGTTGCGGAACGCCTTGCCGATCTGGCCGATGCCGAAGGGCGGCTTCTTGCGGGCCGCCGTCACCACGTTGTTGAAGTTCACGAAGATGCCCTGGGCCGTCTCGGGCCGCAGGTAGTGCAGGCCCTCCTGGTTGTCGACCGGGCCCAGGAACGTCTTGAGCAGCCCGGAGAACTGCTGCGGGTCGGTCCACTGGCCCTTGGTCCCGCAGTTGGGGCACGGGATGTCGGCCATGCCGTTCTCGGGGGCGCGGCCCTTCTTCTCCTCGAAGGCCTCGACCAGGTGGTCCTGGCGGGCGCGCTTGTGGCACGAGGTGCACTCCACGAGCGGGTCGGTGAAGGTCGCCACGTGCCCGGACGCCTCCCACACGGCCTTCGGCAGGATGATCGAGGAGTCCAGGCCCACCATGTCCTCGCGCCCGCGCACGAAGGTCTGCCACCACTCGTGCTTGATGTTCTCCTTGAGCTCCGCGCCGAGGGGTCCGTAGTCCCAGGCCGAGCGGGAGCCGCCGTAGATCTCACCCGCCTGGAACACGAAACCGCGGCGCTTGGCCAGCGAGATGACGTTGTCCAGCGTGGACTTGGGGGCCATGTGGAATTCCTCCAGGGTCTCGCCCGACCGCCGGCTGCGGACGCGCGTGGTGGGTGGTGTGGCCCGCCCGGCGCGCCGGGCGGGAACCGGCCGTCGGCGGCCGTCACGAACGAGGACGCCGCAGGCGGCGTCCTCGTCCCAGGGT
>NZ_JBHVDI010000071.1:0-17924 GCF_042802875.1 Kocuria sp. NPDC057446
GCACCGTGCCCGGTGCGACCGCACCGGGCCGCGCCGCCCGGCGGCAGCACCGGAACCAGGAGGACGGCACAGCATGGCAACCAGCACCGTGGCGGGGTCGCCGCGCTCCGGCAGGACCGCGGCGAGGGATCCGCTCGCGCGGCGCGCGGCCGTGGTGACGCTGTGCGCCGCCGTGCTGTGGGTGGCGCTGATGAACCAGTGGTCCCTCGCCCAGCACCTGCTGGGGCACGTGCCGTCGGCGGCGTCGCCGGTGCGGCTGAGCATCGACTCCGTCGGCTTCGACGCCGACGTGCTGCCCTACGACCCGACGGAGGAGGACCTCGCGGGCGGCTCGCTCGTGCCGCCGCAGACCTACAGCGGCTACCGGCTGACGCCCTACGGGATGCCCGGGGCCGGGTCCACGAACACCACGTACATCGCCGGGCACAGCCACGACGAGGTGCAGCTGCCCTTCAACCGGCTGAGCAACCCGGCCCTCGTGGGCGAGGAGCTCGAGGTCGAGACCGTCGACGGGGTCCTCGACTACGTGGTCGACTCGGTGACCACCTACGAGAAGGACACGCTGAAGGACAGCGAGATCTGGCGGGTCGTCCCGAACCGCATCGTCCTCATCAGCTGCTACACCCAGGACGCCGTCGGCAAGAACGTCGTGGTCACCGCGTCGCCCGCCCCGTGAGCCGGGAGCCCGCTCGCACGTTCGTGCCGCGGCTCAGCGCAGCCCCACCGGCCGTTCCAGGGCCAGGCCCAGGAGCTCGTCGATCAGCTCCGCGTAGTCGAGGCCGGACGCCGCCCACATCCGGGGGTACATCGAGATCGGCGTGAACCCGGGCATCGTGTTGATCTCGTTGATGACCACCCGGCCGTCGGGGGTGTAGAAGAAGTCGGCACGGCACAGGCCCTCGCCGTCGAGCGACTCGAAGGCGGTCACGGCGCAGCGGCGGATCGTGTCGATCGCCTCCTCCGGCAGGTCCGCCGGGCAGCTGAGCCGCGCGGAGGCCTGGGAGACGTACTTCGCCTCGAAGTCGTAGAACGCGTGCTCGTCGACGATCTCGATCTCGCCGGGCATGGAGGTCCGGGCGGCGTCGTTGCCGCGGCCCTCGAGGACGGCGCACTCGATCTCCCGCCCCACGATCCCGGCCTCGACCACCAGTTTGCGGTCGTGCGCGCGGGCGGTCTCGATCGCGGCGTCCAGCTCCTCGGGGCCCTCCACCTTGGTGATGCCGAAGGAGGACCCGGCGCGGGCGGGCTTGACGAACACGGGGAAGCCCAGCGCGGCGATGCGCTCGCGCACGCCCCCGGGGTCCACGGCCCACTGGCGGTCGGTCACCACGGTGTAGGGGCCCACCGCCAGGCCCGCCGCCTCGAAGGCGAGCTTCATGAAGTGCTTGTCCATGCCCACCGCGGAGGCGGTGACGCCGCAGCCGACGTAGCGCAGGTCGGCGAGCTCGAGCAGGCCCTGCAGGGTCCCGTCCTCCCCGAAGGGGCCGTGGAGCAGGGGCAGCACCACGTCGATGTGCCGGTCCCGGCCGACGGTCGTCCCGTCGGGGCCGTCCTGGCGCACGATGAGCTCGCTCTCACCGACCCTCAGCGGCAGGCTCACGAGCTCGTCGCCCACGGGCAGCTCGGCGATCGGGGTGGCCTCCAGCAGGGCCTCGAGCTCCTCCTGCGAGCAGAGGAACCACTCCCCGGAGGTGGCGATGCCCACGGTCACCACGTCCCACTTCTCCCGGTCGATGGCGCGCAGGACCCCGCGGGCCGTGATGAGGGAGATGGAGTGCTCGCTGGAGCGCCCGCCGAACAGCACGGCGACGCAGGGGCGGGGGGTCATGGGGCGGTCCCTTCGGATTTGATCTCTCGGCCCAGCAGCAGCTGGGCCACGTCGTCGATGGTGATCTCCTCGCGGAGGATGGCCACGACGGCCTCGGTGATGGGCATGTCGACGTCGTGCCGGCGGGCCAGGGCGAGCACCGCCGGGGCGGACTTGATGCCCTCGGCGGTCTGGGTCATCTCCTCCTGGACCTCCGCGGGGGTGAGGCCCAGGCCGAGGAGCCGGCCCGCGGTGCGGTTGCGGGACAGCGGCGAGGAGCACGTGGCCACGAGGTCCCCCAGCCCGGCGAGGCCGGAGAGGGTCTCCAGCCGCCCGCCGAGGGCGAGGGCGAGCCGGGTGGTCTCGGCGAGCCCGCGGGTGATGATGGAGGCCTTCGAGTTCTCCCCGAAGTGGCGTCCGTCGGCGACGCCCACGCCGAGGGCGATGACGTTCTTGACGACGCCGCCGATCTCGGTGCCCACCACGTCCGTGTTGGTGTAGGGACGGAAGTAGCGGGTCCGGCAGGCGTGCGCCACCCAGCTGGCCAGGTCGGTGGTGGGGGCCGCCACCACGGAGGCCGTGGGCTGCTCCTCGGCGATCTCCATGGCCAGGTTGGGTCCGGAGAGCACGCACGTGCGCGCCCGCCAGTGCTCGGCGCCCAGGCCGGTGTCCCGCCCCAGCTCCTCGGCGACCACCTCGCTCATCCGCAGCCCCGTGTCCCGCTCGAGCCCCTTGGCGAGGGAGAGCACCACGGCGTCCCGGTCGAGGTGCCCGGCCACGGCGGCCAGCTGGGCGCGCAGCGACTGGGCGGGCACGGCGAGGACCACGAGGTCCGCCCCGCCGACGGCGGCGGCGAGGTCGGCGGTGATCTCCAGGCGCCCGGGCAGCCGGATGCCGGGAACGTAGCGGTCGTTGACGCGGGTGCGCGCCGTGTGGTCCATCGCGGCGGTGCTGCGCCCCCACAGCGCCACGGTCCGCCCGATCGGCTCGCCCCGCGCGTGGGCGGACTCCCGGGCGCTGTCGGCGAGGATCTTCGCGAAGGTCGTGCCCCAGGACCCGGCCCCGAGGACGGCGATCCGCCGCGGCCCGGCGGGGAGCGGCGCGGTGGTCCCGGCGCGCGTCACAGGCGGCCTCCTCGGCGGCGGTCCCACAGGGCGGTCGGCGCGCCGGTCCCGCGGAGCACCGCCAGCTCCCGGGTCACGGCGCGCATCACGGCGTCGGTGGCGTCCTCGAGCCGGGCCGCGTGGCGGCCCACCGGATGGGTCAGGTCGGGCACGTCGTCGCGCCACGGCGAGAGGTCCACGGGCGGGCCGATCCGCACGCGCACGTCCTTGCGCGGGAACAGGCTGACCGTGCGCCGGCCGGTGGAGCGGTCGTGGTCGAGGACCTCCTGGTCGCCCCAGTGCGCGAGCGGGACCACCGGGGCCCCGGTGGCGAGGGCCAGCCGCACGGCACCCGTGTGCCCGGTCATCGGCCACCGGTCCGGGTCCCGGGTGAGGGTCCCCTCGGGGTAGATCACCACCGCCCCGCCGGAGGCGAGCTCGGCGCGGGCGGCCGTGAGCGCGGCCGCGGCGTCGGCCGTTCCGCGCAGCACGGGGACCTGGCCCGTGGCCCGGAGCACCGACCCCACCCCGGGGGCGCGGAACAGGGACTCCTTCGCGAGGAATCGGGGCATGATGCCGTTGTCGTAGAGCGTGATGGCGACCGTGAGGGGGTCGAGCTCGGTGAGGTGGTTGGGCACCAGGATGAACCCTCCCTCGGCGGGCAGGTGCTCCTCGCCCGTCCAGCGCAGCCGGGCCACCAGCCGGTAGGAGGGTTTGACGACCCCGGCGAGCACGCGGAACAGGCGGCGGTTCGAGGAGCGGCTCATCGGCGGGCCCGGCTCACTCGCCGTCGAGCTCGAACGACGCCCCGAGCCCCGTCAGCTTGTCGGTGAAGTGCTCGTAGCCGCGCTTGATCAGCTCGACGCCCGTCACGTGCGAGACCCCGTCGGCGGCCATCGCCGCGATGAGGTGGGAGAAGCCGCCGCGCAGGTCGGGGATGTTGATCTCGGACGCCTGCAGCGGGGTGGGCCCGGAGATGACGGCCGAGTGGACGAAGTTGCGCTGGCCGAACCGGCACGGGACGGACCCCAGGCACTCGCGGTGCAGCTGGATCGTGGCCCCCATCCGGTTGAGGGCCCCGGTGAAGCCGAAGCGGTTCTCGTAGACGGTCTCGTGCACGATGGACACACCCTTGGCCTGGGTGAGGGCGACGACGAGCGGCTGCTGCCAGTCGGTCATGAAGCCCGGGTGCACGTCGGTCTCCACGATGAGCGGATTGAGGTCCCCGCCGGGGTGGTAGAAGCGGATGCCGTCCTCGGTGATGTCGAGGCCGCCGCCGATCTTCCGGAACGTGTTGAGGAACGTCATCATGTCGGACTGCCGGGCCCCGGCCACGAAGATGTCGCCGCCGGTGGCGAGCGCGGCCGAGCCCCACGAGGCGGCCTCGATCCGGTCGGGCATGGCCCGGTGCCGGTAGCCGGTGAGCTCGGGGACGCCCTCGATGCGGATCACGCGGTCCGTCTGGACGGTGATGATGGCGCCCATCTTCTGCAGGATCGCGATGAGGTCCATGATCTCGGGCTCGGTGGCGGCACCGCGCAGCTCGGTGTGGCCGTCGGCCCGGGTGGCGGTGAGCAGCACCTGCTCGGTCGCGCCGACCGAGGGGTAGGGCAGCTCGACCTTGGCGCCGTGCAGCCCGTGCGGCGCGCTCATCCGGATCCCGGACTCCAGCTTCTCGACGCGGGCGCCGAAGTGGCGCAGCACGTCGAGGTGGTAGTTGATGGGGCGGTCACCGATCTTGCAGCCGCCCAGGTCGGGGATGAACGCCTCCCCGATGGCGTGCAGCAGGGGCCCGCACAGCAGGATCGGGATCCGGGAGTCCCCGGCGTGGGCGTCGATGTCGGCGTGCCGCGCCGTGGTGACGTTGCAGGGGTCCAGGGACAGCCGGCCGTCCTCGCGCCCCACGTCGACCCCGTGCAGTTCCAGCAGGTTGGTGACGACCTGGACGTCCTTGATCTCGGGCACGTTCGCCAGGACGGACGGCGTCGAGCCCAGGAGGGCGGCCACCATGGCCTTGGGGACGAGGTTCTTGGCACCTCGCACGGTGACCTGCCCGGACAGGGGGATGCCGCCCGTGATGTGCAGTGCGCTGCTCATGACCTTCCGATCTGCTGTTGCCGGGCCACCCCCGAGCGGGAGCGGCACCCGTACAGTGTAGGTTCCCCGGCGCGGGCCCCCGCACAACGGCGGCCGTCGTGCGTGTCCGGGACAGCACGACGGCCCGGCGGGCCGCGGAGGGCGCCGCCGGGCCGTGCCGGGCGTGGCGGGATCAGGTGCGGGCGGGCAGCGTGGTCGGCTTGAACGCGGGGCGGGCGGCCTCGTAGGCCGTGATGTCCTCCTCGCGCTGAAGGGTGAGCCCGATGTCGTCGAGGCCCTCCATGAGGCGCCAGCGCGTGTAGTCGTCGATGCTGAACGGCACGGTCACCGTGTCGCACCTCACGGTGCGGGACTCGAGGTCCACCTCGATCTCGGTGCCGGGGTGCTCCTCGATCAGCTTCCACAGCAGTTCGACGTCGGCCTGGTCCACCTGCGCGGCCAGCAGCCCCTGCTTCCCGGAGTTGCCGCGGAAGATGTCCGCGAACCGGGAGGAGACGACGACCTGGAAGCCGTAGTCGCGCAGCGCCCAGACCGCGTGCTCGCGGGAGGAGCCGGTGCCGAAGTCGGGCCCGGCCACCAGCACGCTCCCGTGCCGGTAGGGATCCCGGTTGAGCACGAAGTCCTCGTTCTTGCGCCAGGCGGCGAAGAGGGCGTCCTCGAAGCCGGTCTTGGTGATCCGCTTGAGGTAGACGGCCGGGATGATCTGGTCGGTGTCCACGTTGGACTGGCGCAGCGGGACGCCGACACCCCGGTGGGTGGTGAACTTCTCCATGGCAGGGCCTTTCTGGGCTTTGGGTCGAGGGCTCAGGCGCCGGCGGACGCGAGGTCGTCGGCGGCGCCGGCGGGCTCGAGGTCGGAGGGGGAGGACAGCGTGCCGCGCACCGCGGTGGCCGCGGCCACCACGGGCGAGACGAGGTGGGTGCGCCCGCCCTTGCCCTGCCGGCCCTCGAAGTTGCGGTTCGACGTCGAGGCGCACCGCTCCCCGGGGGCGAGCTGGTCCGGGTTCATGCCCAGGCACATCGAGCAGCCCGCGAAGCGCCAGTCCGCGCCGAACTCCGTGAACACCCGGTCCAGCCCCTCGGCCTCGGCCTGCAGCCGCACCTTGGCGGAGCCGGGCACCACCATCATCCGGACGTTCGCGGCCTTGGCCCGGCCCTTGACGACCTCCGCCGCCGCCCGCAGGTCCTCGATCCGGGAGTTGGTGCACGAGCCCAGGAACACGGTGTCCACCGGGATCTCCTTCATGGGGGTGCCGGCGGCCAGGCCCATGTACTCCAGGGCCCGGCGGGCGTTGGCCTTGTCGTTCTCGTCCCCGATGTCCTCGGGGTCGGGCACGGACTGGGACAGCGGGACGCCCTGGCCGGGGTTGGTGCCCCAGGTGACGAACGGCTCGAGCTCGTCCGCGTCGAGGAAGACCTCGGCGTCGAAGACGGCGTCGTCGTCGGTGCGCAGGGTCCGCCAGTACTCGACGGCCGCGTCCCAGTCGGCACCCTGGGGCGCGTGCGGGCGGCCCTGCACGTAGTCGAACGTGGTCTGGTCCGGGGCGATCATGCCCGCCCGCGCCCCGGCCTCGATCGACATGTTGCAGATGGTCATCCGCGCCTCCATGGACAGGGCGCGGATCGCCGAGCCCCGGTACTCCAGCACGTAGCCCTGTCCTCCGCCGGTGCCGATCTTCGCGATCACGGCCAGGATGATGTCCTTGGCGGACACGCCGGGGCGCAGCGTGCCCTCGACGGTGATGGCCATGGTCCGGAACGGGGCCAGGGGCAGGGTCTGGGTGGCCATCACGTGCTCGACCTCGGAGGTGCCGATGCCGAAGGCCAGCGCGCCGAACGCGCCGTGGGTGGAGGTGTGGGAGTCGCCGCAGACCACCGTCATGCCCGGCTGGGTGAGGCCCAGCTGGGGACCCACCACGTGCACGATGCCCTGCTCGGCGTCCCCGAGCGGGTGCAGGCGCACACCGAACTCGGCGCTGTTGGCCCGCAGGGTCTCGATCTGCTTGCGGGAGGTGTCGTCGGCGATGCGGGAGAAGATGTCCTGCGTGGGCGTGTTGTGGTCCTCCGTGGCGATCGTCAGCTCGGGGCGGCGCAGCGGACGGCCCGCCAGGCGCAGCCCCTCGAAGGCCTGCGGCGAGGTGACCTCGTGGAGCAGGTGGAGGTCGATGTAGAGCAGGTCGGGCCGCCCGTCCTCGCCCTGGCGCACGAGGTGGTCCGCCCAGACCTTCTCGGCGAGGGTGCGTCCCCCCGCGGCCCCGGAGGCCGTGGCGGAGGTCGTGGAGGGGGTCGAGGACTGGTAGTCCGGCATGGCGGATCCTTCCGTGCTGCCTGTGCAACGTCTTTCCTCCATGGTCGGGGCCCGGCTCGCGGCGGGCCAGCTTTGCCGCTTGCTTCTCACATTCTGAGACGTCAGTATCAGTGCATGGACACATCTGGACACATGGACCCGTCCGGCGCCCCGCTCGGCACGCCGCTGGGCGGGCAGGGCACCGGGGAGGCGCTCGCCCTCGCCTCGACGACCGCGCCGAGCGGGGTGGGGGTCGTGGACAAGGCCGCGATGATCCTCGATGCCCTCGAGGCGGGGCCGGCGACGCTCGCCCAGCTGGTGAGCGCCACGGGCCTGGCCCGTCCCACCGTGCACCGGCTGGCCGTGGCGCTGGCCCACCACCGGTTCGTGGGCCGGGACATCCAGGGCCGGTTCGTGCTCGGCTCCCGGCTCGTGGAGCTGGCCTCCGCGGCCGGCGAGGAC
Source organism: Kocuria sp. NPDC057446 (assembly GCF_042802875.1). Lineage (NCBI taxonomy): Bacteria > Bacillati > Actinomycetota > Actinomycetes > Micrococcales > Micrococcaceae > Kocuria > Kocuria sp. NPDC057446. The sequence goes on from NZ_JBHVDI010000071.1 coordinate 7,756, forward strand.
CGGCTGATCGCCGCCGCCGGCCCCGTCCTGGTGAACCTGCGGGACGCGACCGGGGAGTCCGCGCAGATCTTCCGCCGGCAGGGCGACTGGCGGGTGTGCGTGGCCTCCGCCGAGCGCCCGATCGGGCTGCGGGACACGATCCCGGTGGGCACGCAGCTGTCGATGAAGGCGGGCTCCGCCGCGCAGGTCCTCGTCGCGTGGGAGGACCACGACCGGCTGCTGGAGGGCCTGCGCCACGCACGGTTCTCCGCGACCGTGCTGGCCGGGGTGCGCCGCCGGGGCTGGGCGCAGTCGCTGGGCGAGCGCGAACCGGGCATCGCCTCCGTCTCGGCGCCGGTCCGCGGGCCCTCCGGTCGGGTGATCGCCGCGGTGTCGATCTCCGGGCCGATCGAACGGCTCACCCGGCAACCGGGCCGGCTGCACGCCGAGGTCGTGGTGCAGGCCGCACGCCAGCTCACGGAGGCGGTCCGGGCCACCGCGCAGTAGCGGGGGCCGGCACCGGCGACATCTGCTTGTCCCCGACCGGCCGCGCGAGTAGCCTGAGCGCCATCCGGCCAGGGATCCACCAGGAGGTGGCGGCCATGGACGACCCGGTTCCGGTCCTGCTGATCGCGACCAGCGACCCGGTCTCCCGGGACATCCTGGGGGACGAGCTGCGCCGGCGCTACGGCGCCGACTACGAGGTCGCCTCCACCGACCACGCCCACGCCCGGGCCGTGCTCGAGGGCCTGCACGAGCGCGGGCGCGCGGTGGCGCTCGTCCTCGGCTGCTACGGGCCGGAGGACCGCGACGGACTGGATCTGCTGCGGCGCGTCTACGCCCACCACCCGGCCGCCCGGCGCGCGGTCGTGGTGACCTGGGGCGACTTCGCCAGCGCTCCCCCGATCTTCCGGGCCCTCGCCCAGGGGCACGCCGACCTGCTCGTGCTGCGCCCCGAACGGCCCCGGGACGAGGAGTTCCACGGCGCGATCACCGACGCCCTCGACGACTGGCACCTCGCCCAGGGCGGGGGCTACCAGCCCGTCCGGATGATCGGGGAGCCGCGCGACGCACGGACCCGCTCGCTGCGCGACACTCTCGCCCGCAACCACATCCCGGTCGGCTTCCAGCCGGTCGGGTCCCCCGCTGCGCAGCGGATGCTGGCGGGCCTGGACCTGGCCGACCCGGAGCTGCCGGTCCTCGTGCTGGAGTTCACCTCGCCGCCGACCGTCCTCGTGAACCCCACCGACCCGGAGATCGTCGAGGCCTTCGGGCTGAACCCCCGGCTCCCGGCGGACAAGGTCTTCGACGTCGTCATCGTCGGCGCGGGACCGGCGGGTCTCGCGGCCGCCGTGTACGCCTCGTCCGAGGGCCTGTCCACCATGGTGGTGGAGCAGCAGGCCGTGGGGGGCCAGGCGGGGACCAGCTCCCTGATCCGCAACTACCCGGGCTTCTCCCGCGGGGTGAGCGGCGCCCACCTGGCCTACCGGTCCTTCCAGCAGGCCTGGGTCTTCGGCACCGAGTTCCTCTTCATGCGGCGGGTGGAGAGCCTCGGGACGGACGGCGCCGTGCACACGGTGACGGTCTCCGACGGCAGCGTGGTGCGGGGCCGCACGGTCGTGGTGGCCACCGGCGTGGACTACCGCCGCCTCGGCGTGGACCGGCTCGAGGCGCTCGTCGGCAGGGGCGTCTTCTACGGCGCCGCCGTCGCCGAGGCGCCGTCGCTGGCCGGGCAGCGGGTCTGTGTGGTGGGCGGCGGCAACTCGGCCGGGCAGGCGGCCCTGCACCTCGCCCGGTACGCCCAGCACGTGACGCTGCTGGTGCGGGGACCCACGCTGGCCACCAGCATGTCGGACTACCTCATCGGCCAGCTCGACGCCACCGAGAACGTGACGGTCCGCTGCGGGGCCTCCGTCGTGGGTGCCCGCGAGCTGGACGGCTGCCTCGTCGCCGTCGAGGTGACCCCCACCGGGGATCCCGGCGCGGCGCCGCCCGAGGAGATCCCCGCCGCCGGGCTGTTCGTGCTGATCGGGTCGGTGCCGCGGACGTCGTGGCTGCCGGGCACGGTGCAGCGCGACCCCGCCGGGTTCCTGCGCACCGGCGGCACACCGCAGGCCCCGGAGGCCTCGTCCGGCGACCCGGCCCGTCCGCCGCGGCCGCTGGAGACCAGCCTGCCGGGCGTCTTCGCGATCGGCGACGTCCGGGCCGGCTCCGTCAAGCGGGTCGCGACCGCCGTCGGGGACGGCGCCACCGTGGTCTCGCTGCTGCACGGCTACCTGGCCGAGCACCCGCTGACCGCTCCCGGGACGCCGGTCGGCGATGCGCTCCCCGGCTGACACCGCCCCGCTCGTCGCCTCGATGCGGGGGCTGCTGTACGCCGCCGCGTTCCTGGTCTTCCTCGCGGGGCTGCTGCTGTTCGTGTTCCCGCTGCGCACGGCGGACTGGTTCGCGTGGACGGTCGACCCGCCCATGACCGCGGTCTTCCTGGGCGCGGCCTACTGGTCGAGCGCCGTCCTCGAGGTGGCGGGCGCGCGCTCCTCCGGCTGGGACCGGGCGAAGCTGGCGGTCTGGCCCGTCTTCGTCTTCACGACCCTGACCCTGGGGGTGACGCTGCTCCATCTCGAGCGGTTCCACCTGTCCGCGGAGCACCCGTTCCTCGCCCGGACCGCCACCTGGACGTGGCTGGTCGTCTATGCCGTCGTGCCCGTGGCGATGCTCGTCGTCGGCCGGGTCCAGACGCGGTCGCGCCGGCCGGCCGACGCGCGCACGGCGGAGCCCCGGGCGCCGCTGCCCCGCGGGCTGCGGGTCCTGCTGGCGGGCATCGCGGCCGTGCTGCTGCTGACCGGTGCCGCCCTGCTGGTCCTGCCCGGGCAGGCCGCGGCGCTGTGGCCGTGGCCGCTGACCGCGCTCACGGCGCGGGCGGTCGGGGCCTGGCTGGTCGGTCTCGGCTGGGCGGCCGCGTACGCACGGTCCGGCGGCGAGGCGCGCACCGTGCGCCCCCTCGGGTTCAGCGCCCTCGCCTTCGCCCTCCTCCAGGTCCTCGCCCTGCTCCGGTACGGCGACGTCCTCGACTGGGGCGGCGCGCCGGCCCTGGGCTTCGCGGCCGTCCTGCTCGCCATCGGCGTGGCGGGCGGCTGGATCCTCGCGCTCCGCCCGGCCGCCGCCGGGGACCGGGGAGTCAGCGCCGCAGGACGGCCAGGGCCGCGCTGAAGGCGGCGAAGGCCTCGAGCTCCGCTTCCACGGGGTCGACGACGGTGCGCCGGCCCGCCTCGGCCACCGACGCCCGCAGCCTGCGCCGCACCGAGCGCTCCCGCATCCGGGCGCCGAAGCCGGCGAGGATCCGGCCGGTCAGCGCCGTGAAGATCCCCAGCACCACCCCGGCGAGGACGAGCAGCGTGGGCACGGGCAGCGGGAAGCCCTCCACGTACGGCGGCGGCGGGGCGGGGACCTGGAACCACTCGAGCAGGAACAGCCCGAGGAGCCACAGCAGACCCGCGACCACCGCGAGCATCGCGAGCCACTGGACGACGTCGAGGGCGAGCCACCACCAGGAGTTGCGCCCGGCCCGGAAGTCGGTGCGGGCGACGGCCTGGTCGATCGCGTCCGGCAGGCGGTGCTCGTGGGTGCGCGCCGCCTGCCGCACCGAGCGGGTCCACGGCTCCGCGGCCCCGTCCGCGGCGTCGTGGGCGAAGGTGCGCACGGCGGAGTCCGCCGCGGCCCGCTGGGCGGCGCCCATGGGCGGCAGGGACGTGCGGTTGACCTCGGGGTTCACGGTCCCGCCCCGGTCGAGGTTCAGCCGCCGCATCGGGTCCTTGCGGAACCGGAGCAGCCACCGGGTGGGGATCCACCCGGTGTGGCCCGCGGCGTGCAGGGCGTAGGACCTCCCGGCGGACCGGGCGATGCCCGGCACGTTGGCGGCCTGCGCCAGGCCGTCGGTGAGCCGCTCCTGCGCCGTCTCGGTGATGCCGGCCGGCTCCCCGTCCCCGGAGGCCTCGGCCAGGAGCGCGGCGGCGTCGTCGACGTCGGCGTCGAGCCGGGCCCCGGCGGCGGCCCGGGTGTCGGCCACCTGGCGGATCCGGGCCCGGAGCGCCTGCACGCCCTCCCCCGTCACGGCGGAGACCGCCGCCGGCGCGGAGAGCCCCGTGGTGGGCAGCCCGTCCCGGGCCACGAGCTCCTCGAGCGAGGCCATCACCGCGGGGACCTCCGCGGGCGGCAGCCGGTCCACCTGGTTCATCACCACCATGGTCACGGCCCCGTGGCGGGCCAGCGGCGCGATGAACTCCTGGTGGATGACCGCGTCGGCGTACTTCTGCGGGTCCACGACCCAGACGACCACGTCGACCATGCCGACGAGGCGCTGCACGATGGTGCGGTGGTGCAGGCTCACGGAGTCGAAGTCCGGCAGGTCCAGGAGGATGAGCCCACCGGGCGTCGCCGCGGCGGGCCCACCCGTGATGCGGTCCTTGACGCGCGTCCACCGGCCGGGGTCCCCGGGCCCCGCGGGCAGGGGCGTGTCGACGTGGTGCCGCTGCGACACGCCGAGCCAGTCCAGCAGGGCCTCGCTGCCCGGCTCCCCCCAGACGGCGGCCAGCGGTTCGGCCGTGGTGGGGCGGCGGGCCGCGGCCCGGGCGATGTCCCGGCCCACGACGGCGTTGAAGAGGGTGGACTTCCCCGACCCCGTCGCCCCGAAGAAGCCCACCACGGTGTGGTCGGCGGACAGCGAGCGCCGCTCGGCGGCCCGGTCCAGGACGGTGCGGGACGTCGCCACGGCGTCTTCGTCGAGCCGGCCGGAGGCCAGCTCCGTGGCGCGCGCGAGCGCCGTGAGGCGTTCGGAGAGGGTCGGGGCCGCCTGCCGGGAGGGGCTCACCGGCGCTCCCCCAGCGTCCGGGCGGCCGTCCGGACGCGTTCGGCCGCCGCCGAGAGCTCCTCGGCCTGCGGGTGCCCGTCCAGGACGTCGAGGCGCCGCAGGAACACGGACGCCTGCTCGTCCATCAGCGTGGAGATGCGGGTCTCGAGGTTCTTGCGGGCGTCCTCGGCCATCCGCCGCACGGCGTCCTCGCCGAAGACGGCCTCGAGCAGCTTGGTGCCCACCACGCCGGAGCCGCCGGCGATGCCGACCTCCAGGCCGGTGAGCCCGCCGGTCATGGAGAACACGCCGATCATGAGGATCACGGTCAGCGCGTTGACGCCCAGGGACATGGCCCGGGCCTTGGTCCGCTTGTCGGCGCCCTCCCGCTGGATCAGCTCCATGAGGTCGCCCTGCCAGGCGCGCACCTGCTCGGCGGTGCGCTCGCGGAAGTCCGGTGGCAGGGAGCCGAGGTCGGAGCCGCCGAGCAGCACCCGGCCCGCGGGCTCGTCCTGCCAGCGGCGCTCCGCGGTCTCGGAGGCGCGCGCGGCCTCCTCGACGATCACGGTCTGCAGGCCGGTCTCGATGGCCTCCTCGACCTCCACCTCGGGGGCCGGCCGGCCGCTGAGGAAGGCCGTGAGCCGGTCCCGCAGCCGGCCGATGCCCGCCTCGAGGTTGCGGAAGAACTCGCCGGTGCCGACGAAGTCCTGCCAGCGGGCGAGCACCTCCCCCCGCAGCAGGGTCCCGTCGCGGGTCGACTCGATGACCGCGGCGAGCGCCTCGTCGAAGGCGCGGTCCACGTCGTGGCGCAGCTGCTGCCCGACACGCTGCTGGGAGAGCACCGCGGTCCCGGCGGCGCCGGTGCGCTCGGCGACGGAGCGCACCGCGCCCCCCAGGGTCCGGCGGGCGATCTCCGAGCGGGAGGCGGCATCGCTCCCCAGCTCGGCCAGGAAGTCCGCGACGGGGGCGACGACGTGGGGCGGGAGCATGCCCATCTCGTTGAGCGGAAACTCCGGGACGGTGAACACCGGGGCGTCGCCGAGGCCCTGCTCGGCGAGCATCCGCCGGAGGTCCTCCTCGATCTCGGCCTCGAGCCCGTGCGGGACCCGGTCGAGGACCACCGCCACCGTGATGTCCCGCTGGGACGCCTCGACGAGCAGCCGCCACGGGACCGCGTCGGCGTACCGGTTCGCGGTGGTCACGAACAGCCACAGGTCGGCGGCGGCGAGCAGCTGTCCCGCGAGCCGGCGGTTCTCGTCGGAGATGGAGTCGACGTCCGGGGCGTCGAGCAGGGCGACGCCCTCGGGGATGCGCGGCTCGGCGAGCAGCACGAGGGCCTGGCCGTCCGCCGTGCCGGGCAGCGCCGACGGCGAGGCGGTGTCCGCGGCGGTCGAGCCCGCGGGCGTGACCTTCTGCGCGTGGATCCGGCTCAGGTGCGGGAGCACCCGCGGGGTCGTGAACGCCTCGGCGTCGCGCGGGTGGTGGATGAGGATGGGCTGCCGGGTGGTCGGGCGGATCGCCCCGGAGCGGGTCACGGGGTGCCCGACGAGCGCGTTGACCAGGGTGGACTTGCCCGCGCCGGTGGACCCGCCGACCACGGCGAGCAGCGGCGCGTCGAGGGAGCGCACCCGGGGCAGCACGTAGTCGTCGAGCTGGTCCACGGCGCGGTCGATGTCCCCGCGCTCGCGCAGCACGTCGGTCGTGGACAGCGGGAGGCTCGACGCCGCGAGCAGCGCCCGCGCGTCCTCGAGAGCGCTCAGGATCTCCGTGTGGTCGGTCACAGGCCCATTGTGCCAGTCAGCCTGCTGTGCACCTACGCGGCGCGGGGCGCCGGGGGATCACCCCATCCGGACGGCGATCTTGCCGCGGACGTGCCCCTCCTGACTCAGCCGGTAGGCCTCCACGGCCTCGGTCAGGGGCACGCTGCGGGCGAGCTCGATCCGGAGCACCCCCCGGTCCACCAGCCGGCCCAGTTCGGTGAGGTCCTCGGCGGAGGGGCGCACCCACATCCACGTCCCGCCGTGGGCCTCGACGGCGTCGTCGGCCACGGAGGCGTGCCGTCCGCCGTCCTTCAGCACGGCGAGCGTCTGCTCGACGACCCCGCCCACGAGGTCCACGACCACGTCCACCCCCTCGGGGGCCAGCTCCCGGACCCGCTCGGGCAGCCCCTCCCCGTAGACCACCGGCTCGGCGCCCAGGGAGCGCAGGTAGTCGTGGTTGGCCTCCGACGCGGTGCCGATCACCCGGGCACCCCGCGCCACGGCGAGCTGCACGGCATAGCCGCCGACGCCGCCGGAGGCGTTGTGCACCAGCACGGTCTGGTCCGCGGCGACCTCCAGGCGGCCGAGCACCTGGTAGGCGGTGAGCCCCGCGAGCGGGAGGGACGCCGCCCGGTCCCAGTCCACGGACGGCGGTTTCGGCGCGAGCAGGCGGGAGGGCAGGGCCACGTACTCGGCCATCGTCCCGCCGTGCACCCAGTCCGTGCGGGCGTAGGAGATCACCTCGTCCCCGGGGGCCCACTCCGGCACGTCGATGCCGACGGACTCCACCACTCCGGACACGTCCCAGCCCGGCACCACCGGGAACTGGACCTCCATGAGCGGGTCCAGGCCCCCGGACATGATCCTCCAGTCGACCGGGTTGATCGCGGCGCTGCGCACCCGCACGAGCACCCAGCCCGGGGGCACCTTCGGCTCGGGAAGATCGGTGAGCTCGAGGACTTCGGGGCCGCCGTAGCGGGCGTACGTCAATGCCTTCATGCTCCGCGCAACCGGCATGCCCCGGGGATTGTTCCCCGCGCCGGCTCAGCGGCGCGGGTCCCGCCCGTGGTCCTCGGCGTAGGCGGCGAAGACGTCCGCGGGCGTCTGCCCGGCGCACCCGGAGCTCTTCCGCAGCTGGTGCGCGAGCTGCTCGAGGGCCAGGCCCAGGCGCCGGGCGCCGGTGCGCACCCGCGGCGCGGCGGACGCGGCGGCCCGGTCCCGCAGCTCGAGGGCATAGGACAGCCGCCGGGCCAGTGAGAGGTCCGGGTCCTCCTCCTGGAAGTAGTACGTCTCGCCGTGCTGGGTGAAGTCGATCCGGGCCCCGGCCACCCCCGCGGTCAGGCCGTCCAGCACCCGGGCCGCCGTGAGCAGGGCGAACCCGGTCAGCGCCTCGAGCGGGGTGGCCAGCCGGATCCAGGGGTCGGTGGCCACGACGTCCCCGAAGCCCAGGGTCGCCAGGGTCACGAACGAGATGTAGAGCGCCTCGACGGGATCCGGGCAGTCCGCCGGGTCCACCCCCGGCGAGTACGTGAAGCCTCCGGGGACGTGCGGCAGGTAGACCAGGGCCCAGCCGACGCCCTGCAGGAGCACCCACAGCACGACCACCGTGATCATCGGCCCGGCACCCACGGCCCCACCGCGACGACCGTGAACCCCAGCAGCGTCAGCAGCACGTCCACGTCGTCGTCCCCGTTCCCGTCGAAGTTGCTGTCGAAGTTGCTGTCGAAGTTGCTGTCGAGTTCCCCGACGGACCCTGCCGTCTCCCGTCCGGGCCGCCCGGCCGTGCCGGGACACCATCAGCAGTATTACGGTGGACGAAGGGCGCGACCCGCCGGGCACGGTGGGCCCTCGGACAGCGGCGGAAGGACACGCATGGACGTCACCCTGGTACTGGCTCTGTTCCCCGCTGATGACCGAGCCGGACCGCGCCTGGCACGAGCTGCTGACCGGGATCCTGCTGCGGGAGGGGGTGGGAGCGGCGGTGTTCGGGACGCTGCTGGGGCTCCTCCTCGGCCTGGCGCTGCCGGTCGGCGAGTGGGCGGGGCTGGGCTGGGGCGCCCCCGTGGTCCTCGGCGCCGCGCTGCTGCCGCGCCGACTCGTCACCCTGTGGACGCTCCGGCCGCTGCTGCGGGGCGTGCACGACCGCTCCGAGACGTTCTTCCTGAGCTGGTTCGGACCCATCGGTGTCTCGGCCCTGTTCTACGCGACGCCGACCGAGCGGCACACCGGCAACCACGACGTCTTCGTCCACACCACCCTCGCCATCACCCTGTCCGTGCTCGTCCACGGGCTGTCCACCGCACCGCTGAGCGCGTGGCTCCAGCACCGGGAGCCGGAGCGCGAACAGGAAGAGGAGTCCCCCGCATGAGTCCGCAGCCCTGTCCCGCCCCCGTCGCCACGGAACGGAGGTCCCGTCGTGTGGTTTGACTCCTGGGCCGACATCCTCCGGATCCTGCTCGTCGGCGCCGCCTCCTACATCACGCTGGTGGTGCTCCTGCGCCTGTCCGGCAAGCGCACCCTCGGACAGCTCAACGTCTTCGACTTCGTGGTCACGGTGGCCCTGGGCTCGACCCTCGCCACCATCTTCCTCAGCACGGACGTCTCCTGGGCGGAGGGGGCCACCGCCCTGGCCCTGCTCGCCGGTCTGCAGCTGCTCGTGGCCCTCGTGTCGGCGCGCCGTCCCAGGGCTCGGCGGTTCTTCACCTCGGAGCCCGCCCTGCTGCTGGCCGACGGCCGGATCCGGGAGGACGCGCTGCGGCGCAACCGGCTCACCGAGTCGGAGGTCCGCCAGGCGGTGCGCATGCAGGGCACCGGGGACCTCTCCCGGATCAGGGCGGTCGTGCTCGAGACGAACGGTACGCTCAGCGTCATCACCGCCGACGCGTACGGCGACGGCTCGGCGCTGGAGAACGTCCGCGGCCACGACCGTCCTGCGGCGCACCGGGAGGACACCGGCCCGGACGAGTGAGCCCGGCCCGGGCGCCGGAGGGCGGCCGCTCAGCCCAGCGACGCGAGCAGGTCGGCGCACGCCTGCTCGCAGCGGCGGCAGGCCTCCGCGCAGACGCGGCAGTGCTCGTGCATCCGGGCGTGCTGCTCGCACTCGTCGCCGCAGGAGCGGCACGCGGTGCGGCACGCCTCGAGCAGGGCGCGGACGACCTCGGCGTTGTCGCCGGTCCGACGGGTGAGCGCCCTGCCGGTGGCGGTGCAGACGTCGGCGCAGTCCAGGTTCTTGCGGATGCACGTGGTCAGCTCCGCGACCGTGTCCTCGGCCAGGCAGGCGTCGGCGCAGGCGGTGCAGGTCTGGGCGCACTCGAAGCACGCCGCGATGCACTCGGCCAGCTTCTGCCGGTCGATGTCCCCCAGGTCCTTCGGGTAGGTCTCGAGCATCGAGGTCACGTGGGTCATGGTCCTGCTCCTTCGTCCGATCGACGGTCGGTCGACGCCGGCCGCACGCTGCGCGGGCCGGCGCGGGGGACGCTGACGCATCCCACGGAATCGACAGTAGACAGCTCGTTCCGGCGGGTGAACCCCGGGACCCTGAAGATTCGGTGAAGCCCGCCGCGGGCGCGGCCGCAGGGGCCGCC
>NZ_JBHVDI010000072.1:0-17762 GCF_042802875.1 Kocuria sp. NPDC057446
CCGGCGGGGCGCCCGCCGGGGCTCAGCCCAGCTGCGCCGGCAGGTCCGCGAAGGCCTCCGCCACCCCGGTGTGCCGGATGCTGCCGGCGGCCGTGTTCAGCCCGGCGGCGAACTCCGGGTCGCCGGCCAGGGCCTGCTCCGGGCCGCGGGCCAGGCGCCGCAGATAGGGCATGGTGGCGTTGGCGAGGGCCCGGGTGGCGGTGCGCGGCACCGCGCCGGGCATGTTCGCCACGCAGTAGTGGGTGATGCCGTCCACCTCGAACGTCGGGTCGTCGTAGGTGGTCGGCCGGGAGGTCTCGAAGCACCCGCCCTGGTCGATGGCGACGTCCACGAGCAGGGCGTGGTCGTGCAGCACCCCGAGGTGCTCGCGGCGCACGAGCTTGGGCGCCGCCGCCCCGGGGACCAGCACGGCCCCGATCACCACGTCCGCCCCGGAGATCTCCTCCTCGAGCACGTGCTCGTCGCTCATCAGCACGCGGGCCCGGTGCCCGAGCAGGTCGGTGAGCTCACGGATCCGCGCCCCGTTGGCGTCGAGGACCGTGACGTCGGCCATCAGGCCCGAGGCCATAAGCGCGGCCTGGGTGCCCACGACCCCGCCGCCGACCACCACGACCTTGGCCGCGGCGACGCCGGGGACCCCGCCCATCAGCAGCCCGGGACCGCCGGCGTTGGACTGCAGGTGGTGGGCGGCGGACTGCGCGGCGAGCCGGCCCGCGATCTCGGACATCGGCTGGAGCAGGGGCAGGATCCGGCCGGCGCGCACCGTCTCGAAGGCCACGGCGGTGGTGCCCGCCGCCAGCAGCGCCTCGGTGAGCGGGCGGTCGGCGGCCAGGTGCAGGTAGGCGAAGAGCGTGAGGTCGGGGCGCAGGAACCCGTACTCCTCGGCCACCGGCTCCTTCACCTTGACCAGCAGCTCCGCCCGCTCCCACACGGCGGAGCGGTCGACCACCTCGGCGCCCGCGGCGGTGTAGGCGTCGTCGTCGAATCCGGACCCCTCCCCCGCGCCGGTCTCCACGAACACCTCGTGGCCGTCGCGCACGAGCTGGGTCACCCCGGCGGGCACGAGGCCCACCCGCCGCTCGGCCGGCTTGATCTCTCTGGGAACTGCTACGCGCATGGTCCGCGCTCTCCTCTCGTCGTGGTCCGCCGGCCCGGGATCCGCGGCACCGTCGCCGCGGGGCCCCGTCCGCCGCCCCTCACGGGGAACGGACGTAGCCGGCGTCCTTGTCCACCTGGTTGACCAGCTGCTCCCCGGCCGTCCAGCGCCGGAGGTTGTCCTCGAACTGGGCGGCGAGCTCGTCCCGCCACCCCTCCACGTCCCCGCACATGTGCGCGGACACGTGCACATTGTCCATCGTCCAGAAGGGGTGGCCCGGCGGGAGCGGCTCCGTGTCGAAGACGTCCAGGGTCGCGGCCGCCGGGCGCCCCGACCGGAGCGCCTCGACCAGCGCGTCCTCGTCCACCAGCGCGCCCCGGCCGACGTTCACCAGGTGGGCGTGCGGGGACAGCGCCGCGAGCACCCGGGGGCCCACGATCCCGCGGGTGCGCCCGGTCAGGGGCGCGGCGAGCACCAGGTGGTCGGCCCAACCGGCGTGCTCGGCCAGGTCCGCGGCGGGGACGACGGTCCCGAAGTCGGGGTCCTGCGGCCGGGCGGTGCGCCCGGCGCCGCGGACCTCCATCCCCACGGCTCGCAGGAGGCGGGCCGTGGCGCGGCCGATCCCGCCGGTGCCCACCACGAGGGCCGTGGAGCCCTCGGTGCGGCGCAGCTCGCGGTGCACCCACCGGTGCTCGCGCTGCAGGTCCCGGCTGCGGTGCAGCTGCTTGTCCTGGGCCAGGACCGCCGCGAGGACGAACTCCGCGATGGGCCGGTCGAAGACCCCGTGCGCGTTGGTCAGCCGCACGCCGGAGGCGCGCAGGTCCGGGAACAGCATGGCGTCCACACCGGCCGCCGCGACGTGCACCCAGCGCAGCCCCGCCGCGGCGTCCCACGCGTCCTCGAGGGCGTCCGAGAAGAAGTCCCACAGGAGCAGCACCTCCGCCGGGCGGCGCCCGCCGGTCCCCGCCAGGGCGTCGGCGAGCTCCTCCCGCGTCACCACGGTGACGTCGGCGAGGGCGCGGAGGGCCGTCTCGTTGCCCGGCGGTGGCGTGCCCTCGGCGGTCAGCACGACGACACGGGGCGGCTCGCGCACGGTGCTCATGGGGCCACCCTACGGGGGCGGTCCGATTGTTGACAATCTTCCGGAGCTGTTCCCATGATGAGCCATGACCTCACTGAGTCCGCTCCTGAAGCAGGCGACCCCGGTCGTCGTCGACTCCGCCCGCGGGTGCTGGATCTCCGGCACGGACGGACGGGACTACCTGGACTTCACCACCGGGATCGGGGTGACCAGCACGGGCCACTGCCACCCCCGGGTGGTGGAGGCGGCCCGGGAGCAGGTCGGCCGGGTCATCCACGCCCAGTACACGACCGTGCTGCACCCGCCGCTGCTCGAGCTCACCGGGAAGCTGGGCGAGGTCCTGCCGCCGGGCCTGGACTCCGTGTTCTACGCCAACTCCGGCTCCGAGGCGGTCGAGGCCGCGGTGCGGCTGGCCCGGATGGCCACGGGCCGGCCCAACGTCGTGGTGTTCCAGGGCGGCTTCCACGGCCGCACCGTGGCCGCGGCGACCCTCACCACGGCGGGCACCCGGTTCTCCGCCGGGTTCTCCCCGCTCATGGGCGGGGTGCACATGGCGCCGTTCCCCTACGCCCACCGCTACGGGTGGGACGAGACGACGGCGGTGGACTTCGCCCTGCGGGAGCTGGACTACCTCCTGGTGACCCGGACGGCGCCCCAGGACACCGCGGCCCTCCTCATCGAGCCCGTGCTCGGCGACGGCGGCTACCTGCCCACCCCGCCGGCCTTCCTCGAGGGTCTGCGGGAGCGGGCGGACCGGCACGGGATCCTGCTGCTGCTGGACGAGGTGCAGGCCGGGGTGGGCCGGACCGGGCGGTTCTGGGGCCACCAGTTCGCGGACGTGGTCCCGGACGTGCTGATCACCGCGAAGGGCCTCGCCTCCGGCTTCCCGATCTCGGCGATCGCGGCGCCGACGGCGCTGATGGAGCGGGGCTGGCCCGGCTCGCAGGGCGGGACCTACGGCGGCAACGCCGTGGCCGCCGCGGCGGCCTGCGCCACCCTGGACGTGGTCCGGGACGAGGGCCTCGTGGAGAACGCCCGGGTCCGCGGGGACCAGCTGCGGGCGGGGCTGCGGCCCCTGCGGCGGCGCTATCCGGGGATCAGCGACGTCCGCGGCCGGGGGCTGATGCAGGGCATCGAGTTCGCGCAGGAGGACGGCTCCCCCGACGCGGCCGCCGCGCTGGCCGTGCAGCAGGCCACCACCGGCCACGGGCTGCTCACCCTGACCTGCGGACCGGCCGGCAACGTGGTCCGGCTGATCCCCGCCCTCGTGGTCTCCGAGCAGGAGATCCGCACGGGCCTCGAGCGGTTCGAGGCGGCCCTGGCCGAGGTCCTCGTCGGGTCGGCGGCGAGCGCATGAGCACCGCCGCCCCGTCCCGCACCGCGCCCGGACGCACCGGAGACCGCGCCGCCACCCGCACCCCTCCCGACCGGAAGGACGGCCCGTGACCACCTCCGCCGCCCCCACCACCGCCTCCGACGACGTCCTGCGCCGCTCCCGGGAGGCCGTCGCCGGGGTCAGCACCGGGATCTTCGTCGACGGCCGCTGGGCCGAGGCCGCCTCCGGGCGCCGCTTCGACGTGGTCGACCCCGCCACCGAGGAGGTCGTCGCCACGGTGGCGGACGGCGGCCCCGAGGACGCTGTCCGGGCGATCGAGGCCGCCGGACGGGCCCAGAAGGACTGGGGTCGGACCGCGCCCCGCGAGCGCGGGGAGATCCTGCGCCGTTCCCACGACCTGATCATGGCCCGCCAGGACGAGCTCGCGCTGGTGATGTCCACGGAGATGGGCAAGCCCCTGGCCGAGGCCCGGGGCGAGGTCGCCTACGCCGCGGAGTTCTTCCGCTGGTTCTCCGAGGAGGCCGTTCGGATCGGCGGGGACATGACCGTCTCGGGCGACGGCAGGACCCGCATCCTGGTGTCGAAGGAGCCGGTGGGTCCCTGTGTGCTGGTCACCCCGTGGAACTTCCCGCTGGCCATGGGCACGCGCAAGATCGGCCCGGCCGTCGCGGCCGGCTGCACGATGGTCTTCAAGCCCGCGAACCTCACGCCGCTGTCCTCCCTCGCCCTCGTGGACGTCCTGGTCGAGGCCGGCCTGCCGGCGGGGGTGCTCAACGTGGTGTGCACCTCGAAGGCCTCCTCCGTGGTCGGGCCCTGGATGTCCTCGGGGATCGCCCGCAAGATCTCCTTCACCGGCTCCACCGAGGTGGGGGTCCGGCTGCTCGAGCAGGCCGCCCAGCACGTCATGCGCTCGTCCATGGAGCTGGGCGGCAACGCACCCTTCATCGTGTTCGAGGACGCCGACCTCGACGTGGCGGTCGAGGCCGCCATGACCGCCAAGATGCGCAACATGGGCGAGGCGTGCACCGCGGCCAACCGGCTGTTCGTCCACCGCTCCGTGGCCGAGGAGTTCTCCGTCCGGCTCGCCGAGCGCATGGGCTCCCTCACCGTGGGCCACGGTGTGGCCGATGGCACCCAGGTGGGCGCCCTCGTCGAGGAGAAGGCCCTGGCCAAGGTGGAGGAGCTCGTGGGCGACGCCCTGGCCCGGGGCGCGAGCGTGCTGTGCGGGGGCCGCCGGCCCGAGGGCAGGGGCTGGTTCTACGCCCCCACCGTCCTGTCCGGGGTCAGTCCCGACGCCGAGCTCATGTCCCAGGAGATCTTCGGGCCGGTGGCGCCCGTGGTGCCGTTCGACTCGGAGGAGGAGGTGCTCGGCTGGGCCAACGACACCCCGTGGGGACTCGTGGGCTACCTTTTCACCCGCGATGTGGACCGCAGCTTCCGCGTCAGCGAGGCCCTCGAGGTCGGCATGGTCGGGATCAACACGGGCCTGGTCTCCAATCCGGCGGCACCCTTCGGCGGGGTCAAGGCCTCGGGCCTCGGACGCGAGGGGGGCCGGGTGGGGATCGAGGAGTTCCTCGAGACGAAGTACACGGCGGTGCCCCGTGGCCGATGACACCGTGACCGAGGGACCCGTGGCCGACCCGGACGTCCGTCCCGCGCTGTTCGACGACGACGAGTACGCCGCGCGGCTGCGCGCGGTGCGGGAGAGGATGGCGGAGCAGGGCCTGGACGCGCTGGTCGTGACGGACCCCGCGAACATGTTCTACCTGACGGGCTACGACGCCTGGTCCTTCTACACCCCGCAGCTGCTGTTCGTGCCCGCCGAGGGCGATGTGCTGCTGTTCCTGCGGGAGATGGACGCCCACGGCGCGTTCCGCACCGCTCGGCTGCGCCCCGAGCAGATCGTCGGCTACCCCGAGCGCTACGTGCACCGGCCGCACCTGCACCCCTTCGACTGGGTGGCCTTCGCCCTGCGCCGCCGCGGCCAGGTGGCCCCGGCCGCCCGGGGGTGCGTGGGGCTGGAGATGGACTCCCACTTCTTCTCCCCCAAGGGCTACCGCTCCCTCGTCAACGCGCTCCCGGAGTGGACCCTCGTGGACGCCTTCGACCTCGTGAACTGGGTGCGCGCCGTGAAGTCCCCCGCGGAGATCCGGTACATGCGCACGGCCGCCCGCGTCACGACGGCCGCGATGCAGGCCGCGATCGACACCATCGAGGTCGGGGTCCCGCAGCACCGGGTCGCGGCGCAGATCGCCCGGGCCCAGACCGAGGGGGTCGGCGACGCGTGGGGCGACTTCCCCGCGATGGTGCCGATGCTGCCCACCGGGGCCTCCGCCGACACCCCGCACCTCACGTGGTCGGACCGGGTGCTGCGGGAGGGCGACGCCGTCGTGGTGGAGCTGGCCGGGGTGCACCGGCGCTACCACGTGCCGCTGGCCCGCACGGTCATGCTCGGCCCGCCCACGGCCGAGCTGGGCCTGCTCGAGGAGGCGGTCGCCTCCGGGCTCGAGGCCGTGCTCGACATCACCGCCGCCGGGGTGCCCGTGCGCGAGCTCGCGAGCACCTGGAACTGGGCGCTCGCGGAGTTCGGGCTCGAGAAGCCCAGCCGGCTCGGCTACTCCGTGGGCATCGGCTACCCCCCCGACTGGGGCGAGCGCACCATCAGCATCCGCTCGGAGGACGAGAGCGTGCTCGCCGAGAACATGACGTTCCACCTCATCTGCGGGATGTGGATGACCGGGTACGGCTACGAGGTCTCCGAGTCGATCCGCATCACCGCCACCGGGTCGGAGGCCCTGACCTCCTTCCCCCGTACCCTGCTCAGGAAGTGATCCCATGACGACCACCACCACGCCCCTCACCACCATCGCGAACCTGCCGACCAGGCCCACCGCGGGCGTGAGCGGCGACCCCGCCCGGGGCCTGCTGCCCCTGGCCCGCCGGGCGGACGGGCTCGTGGGGTCGGTCATCGACTCCTCGACGTCCCTGCTCGCCGCCCAGTCCCACGACATCGTCCGCTTCGCGATGGGCGCCCCCGCCGCCGAGATGATCCCCACCGCCGAGTTCCGCCGCATCGCGGCCGAGGTGCTCGACGCCTCGTCCTTCACCTACGGCGCCACCGAGGGCGAGCCGGGCCTCATCGACACCGTGGTGGAGCACCACTCCACCACCCCGGAGCCGACCCGCCCGGAACGCCTCGTCATCACCTCCGGGGGCATGCAGGGACTCGACCTCGCGTTCAAGCTCTTCGTGGACCCGGGGGACCTCGTGGCGGTCGAGTCCCCCACCTACACGAACGGCTCCGGGACGGCCCTGAGCTACGGCGCCGACATCCTGGAGGTCCCGATGGACCGGGACGGCATGGACGTGGACGCGCTCGAGACCCTGGTGGCCGAGGCCGGCAGGACCCCCCGGGCCGTCTACACGATCCCGAACTTCCAGAACCCCTCGGGCACCACCCTGAGCGAGGCGCGCCGGCGGCGCCTGCTGGAGCTCGCGCACCGGTGGGGGGCCATGATCATCGACGACGACCCGTACGGGGGCCTGCGCTTCGCCGGCGAGGACGTCCCCGGGTTCCGGGAGCTCAGCCCGGACGACCCGCTGGTGTTCTCGGTGCGGACCTTCTCCAAGGTCCTCGCCCCGGGCCTGCGCGTCGGGTGGGTGGACGCCGATCCGCGGCTGCGGAAGCTGCTGATCGCCGGCAAGCAGGCCATGGACACGTGCACGAACGTGCCCGCCCAGCACATCGTGGAGCGGTTCGTGCGGCAGGGCGGCTACGACGACCACCTGGCCGGGCTGCGCACGGAGTACCGGCGGCGCAAGCACGCCATGGACGCCTCGATCGCCCGCCACCTGGGCTCCCGGGTGGTCACGACCGACCCCGAGGGCGGCTTCTTCCTGTGGGTGACGCTGCAGGGCGAGGACGCGGCCGTGGCCGCTCCCCGGCTGTTCGAGATCGCGCTGGCCGAGGGCGTCGCCTTCATCCCCGGCCCCTCCCTGTCCCCCTCGGGACGGTTCCAGGACGCCTTCCGGCTGTGCTTCGCGTCCACGAGCCCCGAGCGCACGGAGCTGGGCGTGCGGCGCCTGGCCCGGGCCCTGGGCCTCGCCGGGGCGGAGCTCGGGCACCGGTAGCGCTCTGCCGGACCGGCGCCCCGCCGAGGGCGTCGTGCCGTCCGCGGCACGGCACTCGTGACCCCCGCGTAGGCTTTGCGGATGAGATCCTCTCGCTCCTCGGCTCCCCGTCTGCTCCGCTCCTTGGCCGTCCGCTCCGTCCTGGGCCTGGTCGCCGTGCAGGCGGTGGTGGTGGCGACCCTGGTGGCCACCGACGCGATCGAGCGCCGGAGCCGGATCCGGCGCTCCGGGTTCCCCCGCCCGGGGACGTTCGAGGGCGAGGTGGCCGGCACGGGCACGGCGATCTACACGTACGGCGAGGACCTGTACGAGCAGATGCTCGCCGCCATCGACGGCGCCGAGCACCGGGTGCTGCTGGAGACCTACCTCTGGAAGGACGACGAGGTCGGCCGGGCGGTCCGCGACGCCCTCAACCGCGCCGCCGCCCGCGGCGTCGAGGTGTACGTGGTCTACGACGGATTCGGCAACCTGGTGGTCCCCCGGTCCTTCTACCGCTTCCACCCCGACGTGCACGCCTTCCGCTTCCCCGTGCTGCGCGCTCGTCTGCTGGTCAGCCCGGTACGGGCCACCGGGCTGACCCACCGCAAGCTGCTGGTGGTCGACGACGAGATCGGGTTCGTGGGCGGCTACAACATCGGCTCCCTCTACGCCACGCAGTGGCGGGACACCCACGTGCGGCTCACCGGCCCGGCGACCTTCGAGCTGAGCCACGCCTTCACGGAGGTGTGGAACCACCCGTGGGGACCGGGGCCCCAGCTGCCCTACCGCAACCCCGGGGGCTGGAACTCACGGCTGCGCTCGATGAGCAACACCCCGGCCAACCGGGTCTACCCGATCCGCAGCGTCTACCTGGACGCCGTCCGCCGCGCCCGGCACCACATCCATCTCACCACCGCCTACTTCATCCCCGACCAGCAGATCCTCGACGCGCTGGTCGAGGCCTCCCGCCGCGGCGTGGACGTGCGGGTGATCCTGCCCGAGAACTCCAACCACGTCCTCGCCGACTGGCTCTCCCGGGGGTTCTACACCACGCTGCTCGACGAGCGGATCACGGTGCTGCTCTACCGCGACGCGATGATCCACGCCAAGACGGCGACCATCGACGGGCAGTGGTCGACCGTCGGCACCGCCAACATCGACCGGTTGAGCCTGAGCTTCAACTACGAGACGAACCTGGAGGTCTACGACGAGGACTTCGCGGCCGACATGGAGCGGATCTTCGCGGCGGACAGTGCGAACTGCCGGGAGCTCACCACCGAGGACTGGTCCGGCCGGCACCTCCTGGCGCGGTTCGCCGAGACCGTCCTGGTGCCGCTGCGGCCCTTCCTCTGACCGGCCGGTCCTCAGGCCGGCTGGTCCGTCCCCGGGACGGGCCCGTCGTCCGGACGCCCACGGGCGTCGTGCTCCGTGGCCCCGAGCAGGGCCGGGTCGCACCGGTGAGCGCTCCGGGCGCGAGCGCGGGAGGCGGGTGCTACTCTCGGGCGTCGGTGTGCCCTGGGCGAGGTGGTCGTGGACGTGGTGGCTGTGGAGAACCTGGACCCGAGCATGGCCTTCGACGTCGTCGACCTGCTCGGGGTCCTGACCAACGGTGTCCTGGGCGGCGCGGTGGCGCGCCAGCTGAAGATGGATCCCGTCGGCTTCGCGTTCCTGGCCGTCGTCTCCGCGCTCGGCGGGGGCCTGCTGCGCGACACCCTCCTGCAGGTCGGCTTCCCCGTGGCCCTGACGAACCCCGCGTACCTCATCACGGCGATCGCGGACGCCACCATCGCCTTCTTCCTCCGGCTCCAGGGGAAGTGGACCAACCGCGTGCTGGTCGTGGCCGACGCGCTGGCCCTGGGCTGCTGGGCGGCCACGGGCACGGGCAAGGCCCTCGACGTAGGGCTGGGCTGGCTGCCGGCCGTCATGATCGGGGTGATCACCGCCGTGGGCGGCGGGATGATCCGCGACATCGCGGTGGGGCGCGTGCCGATGATCTTCGGCGGCAACACCCTCTATGCCACGGGCGCGGTGATCGGCAGCGCCGAGATGGCGGTGCTGCACGGCCTGGGCCATCCCAACGCGGGGATGGCCGCGGCGATCCTGACCGCCGCCACGGTCACCGTGGTGGCCCGGCGCCGGGGATGGCGGCTGCCCGGGGCCGGCGAGTGGAACGTGCGCCTGCCCCGGAGGGACTGGCCCCGCCCCACGTGGCGTCCGCGCCGGCCCGGCCGGGGCCGTGACGGAGGTCGGCCGGACGATGGCCGGGGCGGAGGGCGGCCGGACGCCGGCGGCCGGGGCGAGGACCGTGGCGGGGATCCCGGCGCGCCCTGACGGCCCGCCGCCGGGCGCGCACCGGCGCGGCGCACGCGGGACCGTGGCGCCGTCCGGTCAGGCGCCCAGCACCCGCTCGAGGCCGTCCTGCATGTGGGCCCGCAGCAGGGAGTCCGCACGGTCGGCGTCCTCCGCGGCGAGCGCCTCGACGATCTCGACGTGCTCCCGCAGGCGGGCGTCGGCGGACCCGTAGGTCCCCTGCATGCCGGTCAGCGACATCCGGATCTGGGTGAGCAGCGTCCGGTGCATGTTCAGCAGCCGGGGGCTGCCGGCGAGCTCCACGAGCAGCTCGTGGAAGTGCAGGTCCGCCTCGGACATCGCGCGCCCGTTCGGCTCCGGGGCGGCGTCCCGCATCTCGCCCAGCGGCACGGCCAGGGCCTCGGCGGCCCGCGGGCCGGTGCCCGTGGCCACGATCCGGCGCACGGCGGCGCACTCCACGGCCTCCCGGGCGAGGTACATGTCCCGGACCGCGTCCTCGGTCAGCTCCATGACGAACAGGCCGCGGTTGCGGTGGCCCACGAGCAGACCCTCCTGGGTGAGGCGTTGCATGGCCTCGCGCAGGGGTCCGCGGCTCACGTTGAGCTCCCGGGCCAGCTCCTGCTCCACGAGCTGGCTGCCGGGCGGGAAGCGCCCGTCGGCGATGGCCTCGCGCAGGATCCTCGCGATGAGCGCAGGTGTCGACTCCTGGACCACGGGAGGAAGGGCCGACCGGGCTGCCATGCTGCTCTCCATCTCTCGTCCGGCCCGGGGCGGAGCGCCCGGGCCGAGGATCCATCCTAGGGCGAGCCGCGCCCCCGGGCGCAGGGCCGGTCCGCGCCCGGCGGCACCACACCCGCGGCACCGGCCGCGGGCGCCCGCGGCACGCTCTCGTCCCGCACGTCGCGCCGGGGACACCCCGGACGAGACGATTGTCGACAATCAAACTGTAAGCGCTTCGCCGACCCGGTCCAACCCTGCCTGCCGGGCGGGAACGGCGACGGGGCCGACGCCCGCGACCGCGCACGACGAGGGCCCGGGGACGACCGACGTCCCCGGGCCCTGACGACCGTCGTCAGCGCTGCAGCTGCTCCGCGGCGGTCGGGTCGGAGTCGTTGAGGAACTTCTGGATCCGTTCGGCCTCGTCGAACTCGCCGATCGCCGCGGCGGCCCGGCCCAGGGCCGCGAGCGCCCGCAGGAAGCCGCGGTTGGGCTCGTGCGAGAACGGGACGGGGCCGTGGCCCTTCCACCCGTGGCCGCGCAGGGCGTCGAGGCCGCGGTGGTAGCCCACGCGGGCGAAGGCGTAGCCCTCGAGGGTCCGGCCCTCGGCGAGGGCGTCCTCCGCGCACATGGCCCACGCGAGGGAGGCCTTCGGGAAGCGCGCGGCGAGGTCCTGCGCCTCGTCGCCCGCCTCGATGCGCTCCACCAGGCCCGGGTCCTCGGTGAGGTAGGTGGGCTCGGGGCCGCCGAGCAGGTTCTTGCCGGTGAGGCTCATGGGGGACGGGGTCCTTTCGGTGCGCGGGACGGCGGGGTCGTGCGGGACGGGCGCGGGAACGACGGCGGCGCCCCGCTCGGGCGGGGCGCCGCCGTCGTGCTCCGCGGCCGCGGAGGGGCGGCTACTTGACGGAGGTCCCGGCGGAGCCGAGGTTCTGGCAGGCCTCCACCACGCGGGCGGCCATGGACTCCTCGGCCAGGGCCCCCCACACGCGCGGGTCGTACTTCTTCTTGTTGCCGACCTCGCCGTCGATCTTCAGGACGCCGTCGTAGTTGGCGAACATGAACCCGGCGATGGGGCGGGTGAAGGCGTACTGGGTGTCGGTGTCCACGTTCATCTTGACCACGCCGTAGGAGACGGCGTCGGCGATCTCCTGCGCGGAGGAGCCGGAGCCGCCGTGGAAGACGAGGTCGAAGGGACGGTCCTGGCCGAGCTTCTTGCCGACCTCCTCCTGGATCTGCTGCAGCAGCTCCGGGCGCAGCTTGACCCCGCCGGGCTTGTACACGCCGTGCACGTTGCCGAAGGTCAGGGCGGTGAGGTAGCGGCCGTTCTCGCCGGCGCCCAGGGCCTCGACCGTGGCGAGGCCGTCCTCGACGGTGGAGTACAGCTTCTCGTTGATCTCGTTCTCGACGCCGTCCTCCTCGCCGCCGACCGCGCCGATCTCCACCTCGAGGATGATCTTGGCCTTGTTCGTGCGGGCCAGCAGATCCTGGGCGATCTTCAGGTTCTCGTCGAGCTCGATGGCGGAGCCGTCCCACATGTGGGACTGGAAGATCGGGTCCTCGCCGCGGGCCACGGCCTTCTCGGACTCCTCCAGCAGCGGCAGCACGAAGCCCTCGAGCTTGTCCTGCGGGCAGTGGTCGGTGTGCAGGGCGATGTTGACGTCGTAGTTCTTCGCGACCTCGCGGGCGAAGGCGGCCATCGCGAGCGAGCCGGTGACCATGTCCTTGACGGAGGCCCCGGACCAGTAGGCGGCGCCGCCGGTGGAGGCCTGGATGATGCCGTCCGAGCCGGCCTCGGCGAAGCCGCGGATGGCGGCGTTGAGCGTCTGGGAGGAGGTGACGTTGATCGCCGGGTAGGCGAATCCCTTCTCCTTGGCCCGGTCGATCATCTCGGCGTAGACGTCAGGGGTTGCGATGGGCATGCTGGCTCCTTCGGTTCGGGTGTGGCCTGGCTCCCACTCTAGCCAACACGGCGCCGTGGGACGACGGGGCGCGGGCGGGCGGACGCCGCGGGTCGCGCGTCAGGCGACCGGCTGGCCGAAGACGTGCCGCCGGACCCAGGCGTGCATCGCCACCGCGGCCGCGGCGGAGGCGTTGATGGAGCGGGTCGAGCCGAACTGCGCGATGGACAGGGTGGCCCCGGCCGCCGCGTGCATCTCGGGGCTGAGCCCCGGCCCCTCCTGGCCGAGCACCAGCACGCAGCGCTCGGGCAGGTCGTAGGTCTCGAGCCGCTGCGAGTCGGGGAAGTTGTCGATCCCGATCACCGGCAGGCCCTCGGCGGCCGCCCAGGCCGCGAACTCCTCGACGCCCGCGTGGTGGCGCAGGTGCTGGTACCGGTCGGTGACCATCGCTCCCCGGCGGTTCCAGCGCCGCCTGCCGACGATGTGCACCTCCCGGGCGAGGAACGCGTTGGCGGTGCGCACCACGGAGCCGATGTTCAGGTCGTGCTGCCAGTTCTCGACCGCCACGTGGAACCCGTGCCGGCGGGTGTCGAGGTCGGCGACGATCGCGTCCATCGTCCAGTACCGGTAGCCGTCCACGACGTTGCGCCGGTCCCCGTGCTCGAGCAGATCCGGGTCCCACTGCTCGCCCTCGGGCCACGGGCCCTCCCAGGGGCCGACGCCCACCGCGGGCGCCGGGACGCCGGTCCCGTCGGGGTCAGTCAAGCCCGAGCTCGTCCTTCGTGAAGGCGTGCAGGCACGGCACGCCCGCCGTCTCCTCGATGCGCTCCTTCGCGCCGGTCCGCCGGTCCACGATGATCGCCACGGCCACCACGTTGGCGCCGGCCCGCTGCATGGCCTCCACCGCGGTGAGTGCGGACCCGCCGGTCGTGGAGGTGTCCTCCACGACGACGACGTCGCGACCCTCGACCGGGGGGCCCTCGACCTGTCGGCCCATCCCGTAGCTCTTCTGGCCCTTGCGGACCACGAACATGTCCACGGCCCGACCCTGGTCCCCCGCGGTGCGCATGATCGCGTGGCCCACGGGGTCGGCGCCCATGGTCAGCCCGCCGGCGGCGGCGAAGGAGATCCCGGCCTCGTCGAGCATCGCGAGCATCACCTGGCCCACGTAGCGGGACGCCTCGTGGTGCAGGGTCACCCGGCGCAGGTCCACGTAGTAGTCGGCCTCGATGCCGCTGGCCAGGGTGACCTTGCCGCGCACCACGGCGAGGTCGACGATCAGCTGACGGAGGCGTTCACGGGCGGTCGCGAGGTCGACGGGCGAGAAGTCGGTGGTCATGGCCCCAGTCTATGGGCCGCGCGGGCGTGCCCCCGTCTGCCCCTGCAGGCGGGGACTCCCCCCGGCCGCGAGGAGTCACGTCGTGCGCCCCCTCACCGCGAGGGGTCGCCTCCTGCCCGAAAGCAGGCCCCGCTGCGGCAGGACGCGACCCGCCGGGCCGGAGCCGTCCTGACAACGCCTCCTCAGCGCGGAGCCATCCGCAGGGCGCCGTCCATCCGCACGGTGGTGCCGTTGAGGTAGTCGTTGTCGAGGAACGTGGCCACGAGCTGCGCGAACTCCCCGGGGCGGCCGAGCCGGCGCGGGAACGGCACCCCCGCGGCGAGCCCGGCCCGGAACTCCTCGCTCACCGACGCCAGCATGGGCGTCTCGATCACCCCGGGGGCGATGGTGTTCACCCGGATGCCGGCGCCCGCGAGGTCCCGGGCCGCGGTGAGGCCCAGGCTGTGCACCCCGCCCTTGGACGCCGCGTAGGCCGCCTGCCCCACCTGCCCCTCGAAGGCGGCGACGGAGGCCGTGTTGACGACCAGCCCGCGCTGCCCGTCGTCGTCGACGGGGTCGGTGGCCGCGATCCGCTCCGCGGCGAGCGCGAGGACCGTGAAGGTGCCGAGGAGGTTGACGCGCAGCACGGTCTCGAACAGGTCGAGGTCGTGCACGCCCTTCCGGCCCAGCACCCGGGCGGACGGGCCGATGCCGGCGCAGTTGACCACGGTGCGCAGGGGCCCGGCCCCGGCGGCGGCCGCCACGGCCTCGCGCACCTGCTCCCGGTCGGTGACGTCGGCGGGCGCGTGGCTGACGCCGGGGACGTCGGGGGCCTGCTCGAGCGCCGCCGGGAGGTCGACGGCGAAGACCCGCACGCCGCGCCCGGCGAGCATCGCGGCGGTGGCCGCGCCGAGGCCGGAGGCGGCGCCGGTGACGAGGGCGGAGGTGTCGGTGACGTCCATGCGGGGTCCTTTCGGGAGAGGAACTCGGGATCGGGGGCGCGCCGGAGGGGTGCGGGCCCGGATCAGACGAACGCGGAGACGCCCGTGACGGCGCGGCCCACGATGAGGGCGTTGATCTCGTAGGTGCCCTCGTAGGTGTAGAGGATCTCGACGTCGTTGAAGAGCTTCGCCATCTCGTGGTCGGTCACCACGCCGTTGCCGCCGAGCAGGCTCCGGCCCAGGGCCGCGGACTCCCGGGCCAGGGACGTGGTGGTGGCCTTGGCCAGGGCGGCGTGCGGCATGTCGAAGCCCCCGTCCTCCTGGAGCCGGGCGATCTGGGCCATGAGCCCCAGGGCCGCCGTGGCGTTGCCGAGGATCCGGGACAGCGGCTCCTGGACGAGCTGGAACTTCGCGAGCGGGCGGCCGAACTGCCGCCGGGCCAGGGCGTAGTCGCGGGCGACGTCGAAGATCGCGAGCTGGACCCCGGCGCCCTGCCAGCCCACCCAGGCGCGGGAGTTGCGCAGCATCTCGTTGGCGGCCGTGAAGCTCCGCGCCCCGGGCAGGGCGTTGCCGGCGGGGATCCGGACCTCGTCCAGGACGATGTCGGCGTTCTGCATGATGCGCAGGCCGATCTTGTGCTCGATCTTCGTGGCCGTCCAGCCCGGCCGGTCGGTCTCCACGAGGAAGCCCTTGACCTGTCCGTCGGCGGTGTCCCGGGCCCAGACGATCGCGACGTCGGCGATCGTGCCGGCGCCGATCCAGCGCTTGGTCCCGCTGAGCACCCACTCGGCGCCGTCCCGGGTGGCGGTGGTGGCCAGGCCGCCGGCGATGTCGGAGCCGTGCTCGGGCTCGGTGAGGGCGAAGGCGCCGAGGGCCCGGAACCGGCGCAGCTCCGGCAGCCAGCGGGACTTCTGCTCCGCGGAGCCCAGGGCGTCGATCAGGTCGACGATGAGCTCGTTGTGGATCCCGACCAGGGCGGACAGCGACACGTCCGCCCGGGCGACCTCGGCGTAGGCCAGACCCCGGAACAGCCGGCTCGCACCGGAGAGCTCGAGCTCCCCCAGCCCGTGCGCGGCCAGGCCCGGGAGCAGGTGGGACGGGAACTCCTCGCGGTTCCAGTACGGGGTCACCACGGGGCGGACCTCCGCCTGGAGGAACGCGTGCAGGTCGGCCAGCCGCGCGCGCTCGTCCGGCGGCAGGAGGGAGGCGAAGCAGAAGAGGTCGGCGTCCGGGAAGGGGATGCCGGGGCGGCGCTCCACGGACGGGGATTCTCCGGGCAGGACGGGAGTCATGGGTGGTCCTCTCGTCGGCCCGACACGACGGGGTGGGTCGTGTGAGCCGGGTCATACGACGTCGGTGGTGGGACCGATGGTACTGCGCGGACCCGGGCGCCGGGCGGGAGCGGCCCGGCGCGGCGGTCAGCCCGCCACCACGCGGCCGTGCTCGAGCACCACGACGTGCCCGGCCAGGGCGGCGGCGTCCCCGGGGTCGTGACTGATGACCAGGGCCGTCCGCCCCGCCAGCACCCGGGCGAGCAGCTCGTGGACGACCGGCACCGTGGCGGCGTCCAGCGCGGAGAACGGCTCGTCCAGCAGCAGCAGCTGCGGCTCGGCCGCCAGGGCCCGGGCGATCGCCACGCGCTGCGCCTGGCCGCCGGAGAGCCGGCCCGGCCGGCGCTCGGCGAACTGCTCGGCGCCCACCTCGGCGAGCCACTGCCGGGCGACGGTCCGCGCGCGGCCGCGGCCGAGCCCGCGGCTGCGCGGTCCGAAGGCCACGTTCTCGAGCACGCTCAGGTGCGGGAACAGCAGGGGCTCCTGCGCCATGAGCGCGATGCCGCGCTCGTGCGGGGGCAGCCAGCGACCGCGCCCGGTGTCGTCGAGGTCGAAGAGCACGGACCCGTCGAGGGTGCACCGGCCGGAGTCCGGCACGAGCAGCCCGGCGAGGACGGCGAAGAGGGTGGACTTCCCGGCACCGTTGTGGCCGGTCACCGCCGTGGTCTCCCCCGCCGGGACGGTCAGCGAGAGGTCCACGTCCCGGGCTGCCAGCCGGGCGGTCACGGCCAGCCCCTCCGGAGCGGTCACCGCCGTCCCGCCGTCCGGCGCGCCGGGGCCGTGAGGCCCACGACGAGCACCGCCACGACCACGAGCACGAGCGAGAGGGCGACGGCGGCGTCCGGGTCCGTCTCCCGCAGCAGGTAGATCTCCAGGGGAAGGGTGCGGGTGGTCCCCTGCAGGCTGCCCGCGAAGGTCAGGGTGGCCCCGAACTCGCCCAGGCATCGGGCGAAGGAGAGCACGGCGCCGGAGGCCAGCCCCGGCAGCACCAGGGGAAGGGTGACGCGGCGGAGCACGGTGGTGGGCCGGGCGCCGAGCGTGGCCGCCACCTCCTCGTAGCCCGTCGCCGCGCTGCGCAGCGCCCCCTCGAGGCTGACCACGAGGAACGGCAGCGCCACGAACGTCTGGGCGAGCACCACGGCCACGGTGGTGAAGGCGATGCTGATCCCGGCCAGCTCGAGGTGACGCCCGACGAGCCCGTGGCGCCCGAAGGTGTGGAGCAGGGCGATCCCGCCGACCACGGGCGGCAGCACCAGCGGCAGCAGCACCAGGGCCCGCAGCAGCCGCGCGCCGGGCAGCCGCGCCCGGGCCAGCACCAGGGCCATGGGGGTGCCCAGCAGCACGCACAGCGCGGTGGAGGCGGCCGCGGTGCGCAGGCTCAGCCACAGCGCGGCGCGGGAGGACTCCGAGCCGACCAGGCCGAGGAAACCGCCCGCGTCCACCCGGGCGAGCATCCCGAGGACCGGCAGGACCACCACGAGGGCGCCCAGGGCCGCGGGGACCCACACCCAGCCGGGCACGGTGCTGAAGCCGCGGGGGCGACGCCGGGTCACGGCGTCCCGAAGCCCGCCGCGGCCAGGACCTCCCGGCCGCGCTCGCCGGCGACGAGCGCGGCGAACTGCCG
>NZ_JBHVDI010000073.1:0-17704 GCF_042802875.1 Kocuria sp. NPDC057446
GGGGACGGCGCCTCGCCGTCCCCCGCTGACCGCCCGTCGTCTGTCCGGGGGCCGGGGTCGAGGGAGCCGCCCTCGACCCCACTCCCGGGGCCGCCGTCCTAGGAGAGCTCGAGCTCCCAGTCCTTGACGTCGGCCAGCGGGGCGAGCAGGGCGCCGTCGAGCTCGGCGAGGGGCTCACCACGGTGCACCCGACGCGGCCAGTCCCGGTTGGCGAGGGCCGCCTTACCCAGGGCGACGACGTCGGCCGTGCCGTCCGCCAGCATGGACACCGCTGTCTCCGGGTCGTCCAGGTGCCCGTTGGCGATCACGGGGAGGCCCGAGTGCTGCTTGGCCAGTGCCGCGAGTGACGGCCCCTCATCGCCGAACGCCGGGGCGGTCGCCCGGTACTCGGTGGTGTGGACGAAGTCGATCCCGGTGGCGCCCAGGGTCGAGAAGATCACCTTCGCCTCGTCGGGCCCGCCGCTCCACCGGTGCTCGTGATCGCTGACCTTGGCCTGGGAGATCCGGATGCCCACCGTCGTGTCCGAGCCCACGGCGTCGCGCACGGCCCGGCAGATCTCAGCGGCGAGGCGCACCCGGTTCTCGGGCGAGCCCCCGTACTCGTCGGTCCTGCGATTGAGGTAGTCGGTGAGGAACTGGTCGAGCAGGTATCCGTTGGCGCCGTGGATCTCGACGCCGTCGAACCCTGCGTCCCGGGCGCGCAGCGCGGCGTCCACGAACGACTGGCGGACCTCATGCATCTGCGCCGCCGTGATCTCCGCGGGGACGGGGTACGGACCCTCACCGCGGTAGAAGCCCAGCTGCTCGCCCTTCGGGGCCACCGCGGAGGGTCCGATGGTGGAGTCGACGAACCGGTTGCCCTGGGCCTGGGAGCCCGCGTGCATGAGCTGGGCGAAGATCTTGGCCCCGGCCGCGTGGACGGCGTCGACCACCTCGGCCCATGCCCGCGCCTGGTCGTCGGTGGCGATCCCGGGCTGGAACAGGTAGCCCTGCCCGTGGGCATCGTCGGGGTAGATCCCCTCGGTGATCAGCAGCCCGAAGCCTCCGCGGGCGAAGGCTTCGTAGTAGCGGACCATGCGCTCGGTGGCGTGGCCCTCCTCCGTAGCGCTGATCCGGGTCATGGGGGCCAGCGCCACGCGGTTCCCCACTGCGGTGGCACCGATCCGCAGGGGGGACCAGAGCGGGTCGAGATCAGGCATGAGCATCTCCTTCAGTCGTCGTTTACGGGACACGGAGGCGGTCACGGCACCGCGCTGTCGGCTGCCCCGGCCAGGATCACCCGGCGTCGGCGAGCATCGCGCGGACGAGCGCTGCCGCGTCCGCGGGTGGAGCACCGGGACGGACGAGGTCCTCGAGAGTGCGCCCGTGGCCGGCGCCGCCGCCGGCCAGCGGGTCGGACCGGTCGACGAGGCGTCCTGCGACCAGTGCGCCGACCAGTGCCTCGACGTCGGGGTGGACCTGCTGGACTCCGGTCCGGGAGGACAGCACCCAGCGGTCGCCGAGCACGGTGATCCTCGCGCGGCGCCCCACGCGGCGCCGCAGCTCCGCGAGGACGGCCGGCTTCATGCCGTTCAGGTTGATGCAGGCGGTCGCCCTCGAGACCGCACGCCCTCCGGGGCATCCTGCGCACATCGTGACCGTCTCCTCCCAGGCAGGCCTACGGCATCACGTCGCCGCTGTTGGGCCCCAGCGTCTGGCCGGTGTAGAGATCGCCGCCGGGCGAGGAGGCCAGCAGCAGCGCGGTGGGCGCCACCTCGTGGGCCTGGCCGAAGCGGCCGAGGGGCAGCTCCGCCTGCTTGGCGGCCTTCCAGTCCTCGGACAGCCCCTCGATCAGCGGGGTCACCACGGGGCCGGGGGCGATCGAGTTGACGAGGACGTTGTGCTCGGCGAGCTCCAGGGCCATGGCCTTCGTCATCCCGATCACTCCGGCCTTGGCCGCAACGTAGTGCGTCAGGCCGGTGCCGCCCTTGATGCCCAGCTGCGAGGCGATGTTGATGATCCGCCCGCCGCCGCGCTCCACCATGTGGGGCGCGGCCCAGCGCGCGGCCAGGAAGACTCCCTTGAGGTCCACGGCCAGGACCTTGTCGAACGTCGCCTCGGTCATCTCCAGCAGCGGCGTCTCGTCGAGGATGCCGGCGGCGCTGACGAGGATGTCGATCCCGCCGAACTCCTCGACGACCCGCTCCATCGCCCCCCGCACCGCCTCGCCGTCGGTGACGTCCACGGCGAGTGCCGTGGCGCGCCCTCCGAAGCTGCCGCTCTCCTCGGCGACGGCCACCGCGTGCTGCTCGTCCCGGTCCAGTACGGCGACGTCCGCGCCCTCCCGGGCGAAGAGCACGGCGATCGCCGCCCCGATGCCGCTGCCGCCACCGGTGACGACGGCGACCTTTCCGGTCAGTTGCTGCTCCATGTCTGCCTTTCCTGGACGTTCAGCTCGGCCAGCGGACGGTGAGCCCGCCGTCGACGACGAGCTGCTGGCCCGTCACGTAGGCCGAGTCGTCGCTGGTGAGGAATCGAATGGTGCGCGCGGCCTCGTCGACGTTGCCGACCCTGCCCCACGGGATGATCGAGCCCGCGGCGTCGAGGCCGTCGCGACCCAGCGAGTTCACCGGGTCCAGGGACTGCGGGCTCTCGATCAGACCGGGGATGACCGCGTTGACCCGGATCTTCCGGGGCGCGAGCTCGACGGCCAGGGAGCGGCACAGGCCGATGAGCCCGGACTTCGCCGCCGCGTAGTGGCTGTGCTCCTCCCACCCGTAGACGCCGCCGGCGATCGACGACGTGGCGACCATCGCCCCGCCGTGGGTCATCCGCGTGCTGCAGGAGCGGAAGACGCGCATCACCCCGGAGAGGTCGACGGCCATCATGTCGTCCCACGCCTGGTCGGTCATCTCCGCGAGCGGGGCACGGCGCAGGATGCCGGCCGCGGCCACCGAGATGTCCAACCGGTCGAACTCGTCGAGCGCGGTCTGCGCCAGCGCCTCGGTGTCCTCGAAGCGGCGCACGTCCATGGGGACGGCCGTGCAGCGCCCGCCCGCGGCCTCCACGGCACGGACGGTGTCCGTGGCGTCGTGGGGGTCCGAGGGCAGATAGCCGATGACGCTGTGCGCACCGGCCCGGGCGTAGGCCACCGCCAGGGCGCGGCCGATCCCGCTGCCGCCGCCGGAGATCACGGCGACCTTCCCCTCGAGTCCGTCGTCGCGGATCATGCGAACACCGTTGACTTCTGGTGGACGTCGTCGATGGTGCGCGTTCCCGCCATGCACAGGGCCGAGACCAGCAGGCCACCGGTTCCGGCGACCATGGCCGCCCACTGCATGTCGACGTCGAGGAAGAGCAGCAGGCTCAGCACCCCGGAGCCGGCGATGCCGCCCAGCGGCGCCATGACGTGGGCGACGTTGGTGCCCATGCCCCGCACGTGCGCCGGGAAGGACTCTCCCATGTAGAACAGCAGCGCCGCGTAGGGACCGGTGAGGAAGAAGAGGGTGAGCGCGTACATGGGGAAGACGAACCAGGGCGTACCCGGACCCACCAGCATGGCCAGGCTGACGAGGCCGCCGGCCATCCAACCGATGACCACGGTGCGCTTGCGCGTGATCCGGTCGCCCAGCCAGCCGTGGAAGACGTAGCCGACGAAGCCCACGGCGTTGGCCAGCACGAGGACGATCAGGGCATTCTCGAAGGTCACGCCCTTGGCCTCGACCAGCACCGTGGTGCCCAGCACGGAGAAGACCTGGATGGCGAACCAGTTGAAGAACCACGCCAGGGCCAGCAGCGTCGTGTGCTTGCGCAGCTCCGGCGTGAAGACGTCCTTGAACCCGGTCTTGTGGTGGCTGCCCTCCTCGAGATCGTGCTCGGCGGCCAGCTGGTGGGCGCCCTCGACGTCCCCGGCAGCCCGGCGCCGCTGCACCTCCTGGATGGCGGCGAAGGTCGGGGACTCGGGCAGACGAGAGGCCAGCAGCGCCACGAGCAGTGCCAGCACCGCAGCGACGACGAAGCTCCAGCGCCAGCCGATGACCGGCAGCAGCAGGGCGGACATGCCCGCCGAGACGAGCGCGCCCACGGGCCAGCCGCCCTGCACCAGCGAGTACATGAGGCCGCGGTTCTTGGCCTCCTTGTACATCTCGTTGAGGTAGACCGCGTTGACGACCTCCTCGGACATCGAGAAGCCGGAGAAGGAGCGGATGATGATCAGGCTGACGGCGCCGGCGGCCAGGCCGGTGAAGCCCGCCGCCGCCGCGCCGCCCAGCATAAGAACCACGAGCGCGTTCTTGCGGCCCATGCGGTCGATGATCGTGCCCACGGCGAGGGCCACGAGGAAGATGCCCACGTGGGCGATCGTGTTGACCGCGGTGGCCTCGGCCGTGGTCCATCCGAAGTCCTCCGCGATGACCGGCAGCAGCGTGCCGAACAGGGTGAAGTCGTAGACGGACACGACCCAGGCGATGAAGCAGACGATGGAGACCTTCCGCACCATCTGCGGCGTGACCTTGACGTTCCAGGGTTCGACGGCTCCCAGGGGCGCGTCGGATCCGAGCTTGCTCATGGCTGTGTGTTCCTTTGCACCGGGCGGATCAGCGGGCGTTGCGGGGATTGCGGGCGGCGAAGTCGCGGGCGACGTCCTCCATGAAGGCGAACTCGACGCCGTCGTGGCCGGCGATGTGGTCGAAGAGCCGCTCCAGCATCAGCAGGTTCTGCGGCCGGCCGGAGACGTCCGGATGGATGGTGATCGGGAAGACGCCGTAGTCCATCTCGCGGTACACCCAGTCGAACTGGTCCTTCCACAGCTGCTCGACGTCGCGCGGGGACACGAAACCGTGGCTGTTGGGGCTGGACTTGATGAACATCATCGGAGGGAGGTCGTCCAGGTACCACGAGGCGGGGATCTCGATGAGGTCGGTCTCCTCGCCGCGCACCAGTGGCTTCATCCACTCCTGGGCCGAGGCCGCGTCGTAGTCGATCTTCGTCCAGGTGTCCCCGGCCCGCACGTAGTACGGGGTGTGGTCGTCGTGCATGAGCGAGTGGTCGTAGAGGAAGCCGCGCTCGAGCAGGATCTCGTTGGTCACCGCGGAGAACTCCCACCAGGGCGCCACATAGCCGACCGGTTTCTTCCCGGCGCGCCGCTCGATGAGGTCGGTGCAGTAGTCGAGAATCTCGGTCTCCTGCTCGCGGGTCATCGCGATGGGGTTCTCGTGGCTGTAGCCGTGGACCCCGATCTCGTGACCGGCGGCGACGACCGCGTCGAACTCCTTCGGGAACGTCTCGACGGAGTGCCCGGGCCAGAACCAGGTCACCGGCATCTCACGGCGCTGGGCGAGCTGGAGCAGCCGCGGCACGCCGACCTCGCCGGCGAAGAGGCCGCGGGAGATGTCACCCGGGGAGTCCTCGCCGCCGTAGGAGCCGAGCCAGCCGCCGACGGCGTCGACGTCGATCCCGACGGACACGTAGATCTTCTTGGACATGATGTCTCCTCTGGTGGTGGGTGGTGTTCTAGAGGTGGTCGGTGAAGGCCCCGGGGAACTCGTCGGCCGAGGTGCCCAGGGAGATCAGGAGGGCCACGAGGACGCGCGCCTGGAGCGGATTGAGGTCCCCGGAGGGCACGGCTCCGGCCGCGACGAGGTCGATGCCTCCGCCGTTGCCGTAGAGCGGGACCACAGGTCCCCACGGGGCCCGGGTGCTGAGCACCACGGCGCAGCCGGCCTCGACCGCTCGCGCGACGGCCTCCGCGAAGCCGGGACCGGCGTTGCCGACCCCCGATCCGGCGAGCACTACGGCCTGCGCGCCGGAGCGCACGGCGAAGTCGAACAGGTCCGGGGTGGCGCCGGTGTGGGCCGTGATGATCTCGACCCTGGCGGTGTCGAAGGCTGCAGGAGGCAGCGGCAGCGGATCCCGCCGAACCGGTCTGGCCGTGACGACGAGCTCCGGCCCGGCCATGTGCGCGACCTCGGCGCCGCCCTGGAAGGGGCTGCTCGCGGTGGTGTGCGCCTTCCGCGCTCCGCGGGCGGAGCGGACCGTCCCGTCGAAGGAGATCAGCACGCCGCTGCCCCGCAGCTCGGGGCACGCGGCGGCCAGCACCGCCTCCTCGACGTTGCGCGGGCCGTCCGGGGACGGGCTGTCGGCCGGCTGCTGGGCACCGGTGAGCACCACGCTCTTCGGGGAGCCGTGCACCAGGTCCAGCAGGAAGGCCGTCTCCTCCAGGGTGTCGGTCCCGTGGGTCACCACCACACCGTCGATGCCGGGGTCGGCCAGTGCGTCCCGGGCGGCCTCGGTGATCGCCCGCAGCTCTGCCAGGGTGAGCCGGTAGCTGCCCGTGGTGAGGACGTCCCGGGCCGAGACGGTGAGCTCCCCGTACCGGTTCCGGGACAGGTCGGCCACCGTGTCCGTGGCCACGGATCCGGTGGACCCACCGCCCCGGGACGCGATGGTGCCCCCCGTGCCGAGCAGCTGGATGTGTGTCATGCAGTGCCTCCTTCCGTGGGCTCGACCCGCTGGTCCGCTCCGCGCACTGTCTATGCAAACGAATGCCGCAATCGATTGCGTAAGCTGATGTGATCGACCTTAGAACGGGTGCGACGTGATTGGCAACACATTCACGCAGAATTAACATCGGTTACTGTGTGGAAACAGCCGCGAGGAGGTGGACATGGGCGCACGGCCGGCGGTCACGCTGAAGGCCCTCGCAGCCGAACTCGGACTCAACCCCTCCACGGTCTCCCGGGTGCTCAACGACCCCAAGGGCCTCAGCTCGAAGTGGGCCTCGCCGGACACCACGGAACGCATCCTCGCGCTCGCGGAGGAGCGTGGCTACCGCAAGAACCCCTACGCCGCCTCGCTGCGCACGGCCAAGTCGCAGATGATCGGGGTCGTCGTACCCCGCCTGCAGGACTACGTCCTGGCCACGATGTACGAGGGCATCGACGAGGCCGCCTCCGAGCACGGCTACTTCACCGTGGTCTCCAACTCCCTGGACGATCCCGCGGCCCACCGCGCGAAGGCGGAGAAGCTGCTGGACCGACGTGCCGACGGGCTGATCTTCGGTGACGCCCTGTTCGAGGACTCCTTCCTCGACGAGCTCGCAGGGCGCGGAGTGGCCTTCACACTGGTGAGCCGGCGCTCCCCGGGACACCGCTCGGTGACCTGCGACGACTACACCGGGGGGCGCATGGTCGCGGAGCATCTAGTCGCCTCCGGGCGGAGGACCTTCGGTCTCATCGCGGGAAATCCGCGGGCCTCGACCTCCATCGACCGCTGCGCCGGCTTCCTGGACGCGCTCGCCGAGCACGGCCTGGGCGTGGACCCGGCGCGGAGGGTGCCCGGCGGCTTCGACGCCCCGGCCGGCAGCGTGGCCGCCGCCCGGATCCTGGCCGCGGGGCCCCTGCCCGAGGCCGTCTTCGCCGTCAACGACTTCGCGGCCATCGGCGCCCTCGGCGTGTTCACCCGGGAGGGCATCGCGGTCCCCGGGGACACCGCCCTCGTGGGGTTCAACGACACCCCGCTGGCCGGCAGCGTGGGGCTCACCACCGTGCGCTCCCCTATGCACAGCATCGGCCGACAGGGATTCGAGATGCTGATGGACGTCCTCGACGGGCAGGACGTCGAGAGCGTGCAGCTCCCACCCGAGCTCGTCGTGCGCACGAGCGCGTAGAAGCCGGCTCAGCCTGCTTCCCCGAGCCGGGTCCCGGCTGCGCTCGGCCGCCGGATCGTCCACGGCCAGGTGATGAGCGCCCACGCCACGGTGATGATGAGGAACTCCACCAGCAGGTACCACGGCCAGGGCCCGAAGAGGTCGAGGATCGACGGGCTGGTCGGCTTCCCGTTGAGGAAGCCGTAGTTGGTCCCCAACCAGCCGTTGAGCCCGAAGGTCGCCACCGCCCACGTGACGGTGACGATCATGGCCAGGCGGTAGTGGCGCCAGTCGACGCGGCCGCCGCGCCCCCACATCAGGTAGAGCGCCGCCCACAGCACGAGGAGGTGCTGGACCCAGAGGTCGATGAAGTCGATGTGGGGGAAGTCCGGCGCGTCGAGGGCCGGGGTGAGGATGGCCTGCGGGTTGAGCGTGAGTCCCCAGTAGTAGGTGAGCGCCGTCGCCCAGTGGGCCCGTGTCCACAGGGCGATGACCGCGACCATCCATGCGAGGTCCGACAGGTGGACCGGCAGAGAGATGTGGGCGTCGAAGTTGCCCGGCCAGCACCGGTAGACGAGCATCGCCAGCGCGTAGGCGGCCAGCACCGAGGCGAATCCCCGGGAGAAGACCACCTCGGATCCGGAACCCCGCAGCCGGCGGCCCAGGAGCACCACGACGACAGCACCGAGGACGCCGACGCCCAGCGCGGCCCAGTGAGAGGGCCCGTAGGGCACGAAGACCTCGTCGCCGGGCATCGCTGCCTCCCTTCCCTGTGCCGGGATCATAGACCCCCGACGCCGATCGCCGGGGCCGCGACGAGACGCACCAGGAACCGGAGTGGACGGTGAGCGCCTCGCGGACCGGCACATGTCGGCGCAACTGGGTACAGGATGCGAATCGATCAAATGTTACGCGGGTGTTACTGTTGATGCATCACGCAGGTGACCGGCCGGGGGGCTGGGCCGCCGCGTGAGGATCGCGTCGGAGCGACCGGCCGGAAGGCCGCCGGCACGACGTCGATCGTGACGCCGCCGTCCCGGTGGCAGTGGGCTCGGACCGTTCGGTCAGTCGTCGGGGGGCGACTCCCCTGCCACCGGGGCGCGCAGGCACCTCTTCCCGGGGCACCCGGCCGCCGTGCCCGGTCGACAGGCCCCACGGGGCGCCGGTCAGGCGAAGGCGAAGACGAGCGGGAAGACCACCACCACGATCGCGGCCCACACGCCGTAGACCGGCAGGTAGCGCGTCTGCCAGCACTCGAGCTCGGCGAACGGCCGTCGCCCCCGCAGGCACCCGGCGCTCAGCCACCCCGCCCGGAGCAGGTGCACCAGCAGCAGCAGGTTCAGCCCGAGCGCGGCGATCTTGTTGGGGCTGGAGCCGAACTCGGCGATCCGGGTCAGCATCGCGGTCAGCATCACCGCGTCCACCGCCAGCGCCGCGACGACGAGCACCAGCTGCAGGCCGTCGAACAGCCCGGGTGGCTCGAGCGGGTCCCGGGCCGAGGTCGAGTAGAGCAGCAGCGCCAGGACGAGCACCAGGATCGCGTCCATCAGGATCAGCAGGCCGCGGTCCACGTCGACGAGCCCGCCGGCCGCCGTGAGCACCGTGAGGAGGGCCAGCAGCATCAGGATCGTCAGGGGCGTGAAGACCCTCGTGAGGACCGGGGCGATGTTCTCGACGACGTTCTGCTTGGCCTCGACCAGCCACGCGGCCACCACGAGCGCCCCGGGCACCGCGAACGGGAGGATCCACTCCTCCAGCACGGGCTCCAGGTCGATGCCGACCACCTGGAGGGCCCCGAAGGTGAGCCCGATCAGCACCGCCCCGCCCAGGGCGAGGAGCGTGTAGTAGATGACGAGCTCACCGGTGAACCGGACGAAGTCCATCCGCCGGCCGTCGGAGCGCCAGCGCCCGCCCACGTAGGCGATCCCGGCCAGCAGCCACAGGACCACCGGCGCATGCAGGGCCGCGAGCAGCTCGGTGGAGCCTCCCGGGACGAACGGATAGACGTTGAGCACGACCGCCAGCACCGCGAAGGGCACGAGCAGCCCGGCCAGCACGCGGGCGGTGAGCCGGCGCTTCCACGCGAAGTACCCGGCGAGGAAGGGCAGGACGAGCAGGCCGAGGTTGCGCGCCAGCAGCGACTCGTCGCCGAGCCAGGCGGTGCCGGCCTTGACCGCCACGCCCGCCCCGACGGCGAGCGCCAGGACGACCCCCAGCTCCCGCCACGGCGGCGCGCCGGCGTCCTCGCCGTCCTCCGGCACGAGCACGAGCTGCTTCCAGAGCCGCTCGGAGTGCTCGCGGGCGAACTCGTGGGAGACGGCGTCGAGGTTGCCCATGCGCTTGATCGCGACGAGGAACGCCTCGTCGTCGTCGAGTCCGGTGGCCCTCAGGTCCGCGACCTGTTCGCGCAGGTGGTCCTCGAGCTCGTCGACGTCGGCCGAGGAGATCGCCTGGCGGCGCTGGACGTAGCCCCGCCACCGGCCGATCTGGGCCTCCTGCTCCGCGCGCAGCTCCATCACGCCCACCGCTCGGTCACGGCGGGCGGCTGCTGCGCGGCCTGCCACACCTGGCGCAGCGCGTCGGCCACGACCGCCCACTGCTCCTGCCGGTCCGCGAGCGCGGCGCGGCCCGTCGGCGTGATCGCGTAGTGCTTGCGCCGGCGCCCGGCCTCGGACGTGCCCCACGAGGAGGACACGTAGCCGAGCCGCTCAAGCCGGTGCAGCAGGGGGTAGAGCATGCCGTCGGTCCACTGCATGGACCCGCCGGAGAGCTCGCCGACCCGTTTCAGGATCGCGTAGCCGTACAGGTCGCCGTCCGCCAGGATCCCCAGCACGAGCGGGGTGGCCGAGGCGGCGACCAGGTCCTTGTCGATGCGCATCGCGCCTCCCATACCTAGTGGTGCTATGCATTGAACCCTAGCACTGCTAGGTATGGCAAGAGGAGCGCCGAAAACGACGACGACGGCCGTGCGGGCTGGGCACCGCCGCGTCCGGGGCCTACAGTCGGAGCAGGATTGCAGATGGAAACAACCGCGGAGGGCGGTGACCCATGAGCACGGCACCCACGGAGCGCGGCCCGGCCGAGCTGCCGCTCGGCACGCCGGCGGCGGCGGAGGTCCGCCACGCCCGCGGCGTCTACACCTGGTGGCTGGACACCGCCCGCTTCCCCACCCCGGAGGCGGCCGGCCTGCACCTGCCGGCGGTGCCGCGTCTGCGCCACCGCTCGGGGACGGCCGAGCTGCTCTACGTGGGCCGCGCCCGGCGCGACCTCCAGCGGCGGATCCGCGGCCAGCACCTGCGGCGCACCCGCTCCTCGGCGCTGCGGCGCACCCTGCTCGCCGTGCTCCTGCCCGGCGACCCGTCCTGGCGGGACGGCGCGGCCCTGGACGGCCGGGGCCGGGTGGTCCTCGACGAGGCGCACGAGCGGCGGCTCACGGACTGGATGCAGGAGCACCTGCTCCTCGGCTGGACGGAGTGCGCGACGAAGGACGACGTCGACGCCCTCGAGCAGCGGTGGATCGCCGCGCACCGGCCGGCGCTCAATACCGAGGGCACCGACCACGGCCCGGAGCTCACCGAGCTCAAGCGGCGCTACCGCGAGGGCCTGCCCCAACGGTTCTGAGCTTCCGGGCCGCCGCCTCCGACCCGGCGGTAGAATGGACGCCCAGCACGCGCGTGGTCGTTCGGGGGCCGTCATGAACAACACCGGGAGCAGCAGCGGAGCCACTGTCTGGGTGGTGGCCCTGGTCGCCGCGGTGGTGCTCGTCGGCCTGTTCCGGTTCCTGGTCCTCGGCGGAGTGGCGCTCCTCGGGCTGGCTCTGCTCGGTCTGCTGATCTGGCTCAGCGCCGGCTTCATCTCGAGCCAGAACCGCGCGGCGCGGCAGATCCCGCTCCCGGACGACGACGCCGAGCAGCCGCCGCCCGCCCGGTGGCCCGGGCAGACCTCCGCGGAGGAGGCCGTGGAGGAGGCCCGGGCCGCGGGGGCGTCCAACATGCGCACGGCGTGGATCTCGTGGCACCTCCGCTCCCTGCCCCCGCCGGAGCAGTCCCGGGATCCCCGGCTCCTCACCGGCACCCTGTCCGTGGTGCCGCAGGCGGACTGGGACGTGGACCGGCTGCGCACGCACGGCCGGGCGCTGTGGTCCCTGCGCACCGGCGCCCGGCGGCACGGCCTGCTCGACGAGCTGGACGCCCGCCTGGACCGGGTGGTCGCCATGATCTCCGACCTGACCGACACCGAGTTCGACACCGGCCTGGGCCAGGTCAACGACCAGTACCTGTACCACCCGGACCGGCAGGTCCGCACCGCCTACCTGGAGGGCGGGGCGCTGGGCGTGGAGCTCATCATGGACGCCGTGACCGCCGCCCGGGCCCGGGCCCGCGAGGACGCCGCCACGAGGGCCGCCGCGGAGTCCCTCGCCCGGCAGCGCAACGCCGCGCTCCGCGCCCTGCGGGAGACCCACCACCCCACCGCGGGCCGGGACGCCCGCACCGCCTGGGAGGAGCAGGCCCGCAAGCTCGAGGAGTGAGCCCGCCGGCTGCGCGCAGCACCCCGCACGCCGTCGCCCTGGGCTATCGGCGGTTCCGCCGCAGGTGCTCCCGGAGTCCGGGGATGGCGAAGCGGACCAGTCCGTACCCGGCGGGCTCGATCAGACCGGCGTCGATGAGCCGGGTCCGGTAGTTGCCGACGGTGTTCGGCCGGGCCCCGATCCGGGCGCCGATGTCGCCGGCGGCGGACGGGCCGTCGTCCTGCGCCATGGCACGGAGGACGTCGAGGTCCCGGGGAGAGGCCGTCGAGAGCGCCGCCTCGATGACCACGCGCTCGTTCCGGCGGCGTGCGGCGCTCACGGCGTGGTCCACCATCGCGTCCGTGACCGCGGAGGAGACCTTCTCCGCCTCCTGCCACAGGAAGTACCCCACCAGCTGGATCAGGAAGGGATAGCCGCCGGTGGCCTCGGCGGCACGGCGGGCCTGGTCGTCGTCGAGGCCGAAGCCGCCCGCCGCGAAGGTCTCCCGGTAGGACTGCTGGACCTCGCCGACCGCGGCCGCGTGCAGGTCGATCCGGTCGGCACGGCGGAGGAACGTGGCCACCCCTTCGTTGAGGAGGTCCGACACGGCTGCCGGCAGACCGGCGAAGAGCAGGCCGATGGGCAGGTCCGCCCGGATGAAGTGCTGCACGTCCGCGGCCAGCTGGGCGATCTCCTGCCGGTCCGCGGCATGGATCTCGTCCACGGTGATGAGCAGCCCGGTCCGCTGCTCCTCCAGCAGGCGCAGGAGCCGCAGACCCTCCGCGCGCCACTCCAGCTGCTGGTCGGGCGGCAGCTGCGTGGTGAAGCCGAAGCCCGCCGCGGTCACCGCGGTGAGCCGCCGGCCCCGGGGACCGTCGCCGAGCTCGTCGGCCAGCCGGCGCATGCCGTTGCCGATCCGGCCCATGAAACCCCGTGTGGCCGTCTCGGACACGACCGCCCAGCCCTGGGCACGGGCGAGGTCCTCGGCCGCGCCCAGCATCACGGTCTTGCCCACGCCCCGGGCTCCCGTGAAGATGGTCAGCAGTCCGGGCGCCCCCGACCGGAGGCGCAGCCCGTAGGCGAACTCGTCGAGGAGACCGGCCCGGCCGATGATCTCCGGCGGGGAGGCCCCGGCCGTCGGACGAAAAGGATTCTCCACACTGCCCCTGTGAATGTCGGTGAATCTTGTGAATCTTGTGAATCTGGAAGGCTCAGACTACTCCGCCGTGGGCCGCGCCGCGCCTCACACCCGGGCCGTCACGATCGGGTCCGCCCACACGATGTTCCACCGGTGGCCGTCCGGGTCGGCGAACACCCGGTGGCTCGTGTAGCTGTCGTCCTTCCGCTGCCCGGCGGTGGCGCCGGCGGCGACCGCCCGGTCGACCAGGGCGTCGACCTCCTCGGGGATGTCGACCAGCAGGGCGAAGCTGCCGCTCACCGTGCGGCGGGGATCGGCGAGCTCCTGGTCCGCGCCGATCGCCTGCTGCATGAACCGCCGCTCGACGAGCGTGACCCCGAAGTCCTCCCCGAGGTCCAGGATCAGGCTGTGCCCCTCGGCCATTCCGGGTGCCGTCCGCCAGCCCAGGGCCTGGTAGAAGGACCGTGAGCGCTCCAGGTCGGCGACGGGGACGTGGGGAAAGAACTTGTACGCCACGGGACCTCCTGGAGCATCGACGGGCCGGGATTCCATGCTCCTCCTGACCTCCGGTCGGCACAACGGTTCGGACCGCGCGGCCGCGACCCCGCAGGCTCCGGGGCCCCCGCCGGGCTGCGGAGACCCCGCGGTGCTCACTCGGGCCAGGCGTTCTCCTGGATGACGCGCACGAAGTCCTCCCGGTGGAAGCCGGGGTCGAAGTGAGCGAGCACGTCGTCGTTCATGGTGCCGAAGGTGGTGGCGGGACGGTCGGACATGCCGTCGTAGAACGCGCGGAGGATCTTGTTCTTGAAGTCCGGCCGGGGGTGCGCGGCGACGACCTCGGCGCGGTCCTCCTCGGAGATCTGGTCCAGGTCCAGGCCCAGCACGTCGGTCTCGACGCCGAGGGTGACCACGGCGACCTCGGGCTCCAGGTGCAGCGGGATCTCCGGGGTGGTGTGCAGGGCGATCGCCAGCCACACGGTGCGGGCCTCCGCGGCGGAGCGGCCGTGGTCGCGCAGGAACGCCTTCGCCGCCGCGGCACCGTCGATCTCGAAGCGCTGGTCCCGGGTGCGGTACTCGTCGGTGAGGCCGAGGTCGTGGAACATCGCCCCCACGTAGGCGAGCTCCGGGTCCACCTCGATTCCGCGCGCGGCGGACTTGAGCATCCCGAAGAGGAAGACCCGGCGGGAGTGGTGGAACAGGCTCTCGTCGGCGGCCCGCCGGACCAGCTCGGTGGTCTCGCGGACGAGGGCGGAGTCCGGAACGGTGATGCCGGCGATGGTCTCGGCCATGGTGTCTCCTCTGCTCGGGTGCGTGGTGCCGTGCGGGACCGGCGCGCGGCCGGTCCACCTCCACTCTCTCAGGTAGCTCGCTCAGGCGGGCGGGCAGCGGGACCGCAGGATCGGCACGCCCTCGCCGGTCAGGACGTCGCAGCACGCCGCGCGACCGGCCAGCGCCATGGTCAGCGCGAGCGTGGTCCCGGCGACCAGGGGCCCGGATCCTGACGTGAAGGGACCGTCGGTGGCCACCAGGCGCAGGCCCTGGGCGGCGCGGCGGCTGGGCACCGCGAAGTCCTTGCGCACGAAGAACCGTGCCACCGCGGTCACGGTGTCGACCGGAGGTGTGCGCGGCAGTCCGAGCGGCCGGCGGACGTCCTGGCCGTGCACGACGACCTCCCCGAGCCACGCCGCGGTGTCCTTGGAGGGACCCACGGTGTTCCCGACCACGGCGTGGAACCGCTGCAGCGTCTCGGCCGCGGTGGCGCCCCGGTGCTCCTCGAGCCGGCGCTGGTTGTGCAGATCGAAGTCGAACCGGGCGCCCAGCACGCTCCGGTACCAGCGGAGCCGGCCGATGCTCGCGACCGCGGTCAGATGGGCGACGACGTCCTCCACCGTCCACCGCTCGCACAGGGACTGTGCCGCCCACTGCGCGTCGTCCAGGCCGGCCAGGTCCTCCGCCAGGCGCGCGCGCTCGGCGTGGACGGCCGCCCACAGGTCGTTCGGGCTGCTCGGCTCCATGCACCCACTCAAGCACACGCCGCGGGGGCACGCCCCGCCTCCCGCCCGCGAACTCACCGCATTCGCCCGACCCGGGCGCACATGAACCGGCCTCTCGGGCATTCCCGGTCAGTTCGGCGAGGGGGCGGCGTGGGGTGGGCGGGGACCGACAGGGGACGGGACGGGGTGCCGGGGCTGCGGTGTCCGCCGATGCCGATAGCGTGACAGTGGACTCCCATCCTGGGACAGCACCCCCCCGACCGCACGAGGAGCCTCGATGACGAGCATCCGATTCCTCCACACGAGCGACTGGCAGCTCGGCATGACCCGGCACTACCTC
Organism: Kocuria sp. NPDC057446; assembly: GCF_042802875.1. Taxonomy (NCBI): domain Bacteria; kingdom Bacillati; phylum Actinomycetota; class Actinomycetes; order Micrococcales; family Micrococcaceae; genus Kocuria; species Kocuria sp. NPDC057446. The sequence continues at coordinate 15,604 of NZ_JBHVDI010000073.1, forward strand.
GAGGGCGAGGCCCAGTCCCGGTACACGGGCGACCGCGTCGAGACGATCCGCCGCATCGGGGACATGGCCCGCGCCCGGGGATGCGCGTTCGTGGTGGTGGCCGGCGACGTCTTCGAGCACGCCAACCTGAGCCGGCGGGACGTCGGGCGCGCCCTGGACGCCATGGGCTCGGTGGGGCTGCCGGTGTACCTGCTGCCCGGCAACCACGACCCGCTCGGCCCGGGGTCGATCTACGCCCAGGACGCGTTCCTCGGCGCCAGGCCGGACAACGTCGTCCTCCTGGACGCGGTGGGCCCGTGGCCGGCCGGCGAGGGCGTGGAGCTGGTGGCCGCGCCCTGGCGCAGCAAGCGGCCCGACGCGGACCCGGTCGCGCCGGCCCTGGAGGGGCTGGAGCCGGACGGGACGCTGCGCGTCGTCGTCGGGCACGGGATGCTCGACGAGCTGGACCCCGACCGCACCTCCCAGGTCACCGTGCGCCGCGCGCCCCTGGACGAGGCGCTGGCCCGCGGGGCGGTCCACTACGTGGCGCTGGGCGACCGGCACATCCGTTGGCCCGAGGGCGACCGCGGCGCGATCCACTACTCCGGCACCCACGAGTCCACCGGCTTCCGCGAGCCCGGCCGCGGGCACGTGCTCGAGGTGGCGCTGGACGGGAGCACCGTGGACGTGACCTCCCACGAGGTGGGCCAGTGGGAGCACCGCGTCCTCGAACGGCAGCTCGACGGCGCCGACGACGTCGGGACGCTGCGGGCCGAGCTCGCCGCCCTCACGCCGAAGGAGCGGATCATCCTCAAGACCGTCTTCACCGGCACCCTGAACCTCTCGGAGTCCGCGGAGCTGGACCGGCTGCTCGAGCAGCAGGCGGAGGTCTTCGCGAGCCTCAACGCCTGGGAGCGGCACACCGACCTCGTGGTCGTCCCGGACGAGCACGAGTTCGAGGACCTCGACGTCGGCGGATACGCCGCCGACGCCGTGGCCGATCTGCGCGAGAAGGCCGCCTCGGAGGCCGAGGACGCGCCCGCCGCCGGGGACGCGCTCCGGCTCCTGTACCGCCTCGTGGGAGGAGCGACCCGATGAAGCTGCACCGTCTCAGGCTGGAGAACTTCCGCGGCGTGACCGCGCGCGAGGTCGAGTTCCCGGACGCGGGGGTGGTGGTCCTGACCGGCCGCAACGAGATCGGCAAGACCTCGATGATCGACGCCCTGGACGCGCTGATCGAGCTCCCGGACAGCAGCCGGCACAAGAAGATCGCCGAGGCCAAGCCCGCCGGCCGGGACGTGCCCGTCCTGGTGGAGGCGGAGTTCTCGATCGGGACCACCCGCGTGATCTACACCAAGCAGTGGCTGAAGCGGCCGTCCACGACCCTGGAGTACATCTCGGGCCCCCGGAGCGGCCACAAGCTCACCGGCCGCGAGGCCCACGACGCCGCCGAGCAGCTGTGGGGCGGGGCCGACACCGCGCTGTGGAAGGCCCTGCGCTTCATGCAGGCGGGCGGACTGACCCAGAACGCGCTCACCGACAGCGCGGCGCTGCGCCGGGCCCTGGAGTGCCACGCCGGCCAGGCCCAGGGCGACGACCGCGAGGTCGCCTCCCTCCTGGAGCGCGTGCGCGCCGAGGGCGACAAGTACTGGACCTCGACGCGGAAGAAGAACGCCAGGTACCTCCAGGCCGAGACCGACTGCCGTGCGGCCGAGACGGCGGCCGCGGAGGCCGCCGAGGAGCTGCGGGGCATCGCGGTGGTCGAGGAGGAGCTCGCCGAGCTCACGGAGGAGATCGCCGCCACCGGCCGGAAGCTCGGTGCTGCCCGCGCGGAGAAGGCGGGGCTGGACCGTGCCGCCGGGGAGATCGAGGCCGTGCAGCGGCAGCGGCGGGAGGCCCAGCGCCGGAAGGACGCGGCCCAGGGGGAGCTCGACCGCGCCCGGGAGCGCTCGGCCCGCCGCGCGGAGCTCGTGGCCGCGCTGATCGCCGACGAGGAGCGCAGCGCGGCGCTCGCCGAGGACCTGCGGTCCTGCGAGCAGGAGCTCGCCCCGGTGCGCGAGCACGCCGCGGAGGCCGAGAAGCGCCGGACCGCGGCCCAGACCGCCGTGCAGGAGGCCCGGGC
>NZ_JBHVDI010000074.1:0-17382 GCF_042802875.1 Kocuria sp. NPDC057446
CGGCGGGGGAGGGGCGGACGAGCCAGAGGTGTCACGGATGGGGTCGCAACCGTTCAGTTCCCGGCCACGAGGTAGTCGGCGAACTCCTTCTCGAGGGCGCTCTTCGGCTTCGCGCCGATGGCCTTCCTGACCACCTCGCCGCCGGAGAAGAGGTAGATGGCCGGGATCGACGTGATGCCGTACTGGGAGGCCACGGCGGGGTTCTCGTCGACGTTGAGCTTGACGACCTCCACGGAGCCCGCGTGCTCGGCGGCGATCGCGTCGAGGACCGGGCCGACCATGCGGCAGGGACCGCACCACTCGGCCCAGAAGTCGACGATGACGGGCTTGTCCGACTCGAGGACCTCCGTGCGGAAGTCGGCGTCGGTGACGTTCTTGGCGGCGCTCATGTTTCTCCTTGTCCTGGCGGTGGGCACGCGGTGGGCGTACCCCGACCGCTCTGGGTGGAACTCGTGCGAGGGGCGGGTCTGATGTCGATTATGACCCATGCCGGTCAGGGCGCCGGCGGGCTCCCGGACCGGGACGGCTCAGCTGTGCACGACGGAGCGGTCGTGCAGGGCGGCGAGGTAGTGCTCGGCGTCGACAGCGGCGACGCACCCGGAGCCCGCCGCCGTGATCGCCTGGCGGTAGGTGGCGTCCACCACGTCGCCCGCGGCGAAGACCCCGGCGAGGCTCGTGGTGGAGCTGCGGCCGTCCACCGCGATGGTGCCGTCCACGGTGAGCTCGAGCTGGTCCTTCACCAGCGCGGTGCGCGGATCGGAGCCGATGGCCACGAACAGCCCCGTCACGGGCAGCTCCGTGGTCTGCCGGGACTCCGTGTCCCGGACGGTGACGGAGCGGACCTTCTCCTCGCCGTTGATGCCCACGACCTCGGCGTTCCACAGCACCTCGATCTTGGGGTCGTCGAAGGCGCGCTGCTGCATGATCTCGGACGCGCGGAAGCTGTCCCGCCGGTGGATGATCGTGACCTTGGAGGCGAAGCGGGAGAGGAACGTGGCCTCCTCGAGAGCGGAGTCGCCGCCGCCCACCACCGCGATGTGCTGCTCCTTGAAGAAGAAGCCGTCGCAGGTGGCGCACCAGCTCACCCCGTGGCCGGAGAGCCGCTTCTCGTCCGGCAGGCCGAGCTCCCGGTACGCGGAGCCGGTCGCCAGGATCACGGCGTGGGCGCGGTGCACGGAGCCGTCCTCGAGGGTCACGGTCTTGACCTCGCCCTCGAGCTGCAGGGCCACGACGTCCTCGTAGCGGATGTCGGCGCCGAAGCGCTCCGCCTGCTGCTGCATGTTGGACATCAGCTCCGGACCCTGGATGCCGTCGATGAACCCCGGGTAGTTCTCCACCTCGGTCGTGTTCATCAGCTCGCCGCCCGCGGTCACGGACCCGGCGAACACGATGGGGTGCAGGTTGGCGCGCGCGGCGTAGACGGCCGCGGTGTACCCCGCGGGGCCCGAGCCCACGATGATGACCTCGTGGACGGTCTCGTCGTCCGCGGTGGCCGTCGGCTCGCCGGTCGAGGGGACGAGGTTGAGGGCGTTGATCACGGGACCGAAGTCGGGGCTCACTGTTCTGCAGACCTTCCGTACAGGGAGCGGCCGGGCACGCCGACCGCAGGGACCACTGGCACAACGGGGCGCGCGCGGCGGATATTCCGGTGCCGGACCCGCCGCACCGGCCCCGGCGGGGGAGGGGAGAGCTCAGTCGAGCTGGATCTCGCCGACCCGCAGACCGTAGTTGAACCCGGCGATGGGGTTCGTCAGCTGCGGCAGCTGGGTCCAGTTCACGATCACGTACTCGTGCTCCCCGTCCTGGGCGGCCGCGGCGAGCGGCACGGTGATCTCCGGGCCGGTGAAGGAGCCGGAGGCCACCTGCTCGGCGCCGTCCAGGCTCGGGGCGTCGTTGACGTACACGTCGAAGAGCCCGCCCGAGCCGGCCGACTGGCTGAGCCTCAGCGCCTCCACCGGCGCGGGCTGCTCGAGCTCGACCGCGAGCCCCACGCTCGGCGTCCGGTTGCCGAAGTCCTGGTCGGAGAACCCGTAGCTGATCCAGTACGTGGACGGGTTCCCGTCCACGGCCTGCCCCAGCTGCGCGTCCTGATCGGCCATGAAGCCGGGGTCGGTGGGCACCACCCGGGTGACGGCGCGGGGCTCCGGTGCGGGGGCCGGGGCCTCCGGCTCGGCGCTCGGCTGATCCTGCTCCTCGTCGGCCGGCGCCTCGGCCGGCGCGCTCGCGGCCGGCTCCGGGCTGCCCGGCCCCGCGAAGAGCCCGCCGAGCCGGTCGAAGCTGAACACCACGGCGCCGATCAGCAGGGCCAGCAGCAGCAGGAGGAGCAGCAGAAGACCTCTGCCGCCCTTCTGGGGGCCCGCGGCCTTCTCCTGCTTCTCCTTCTTCTCCTTGGGCTTCCGCGGCGGCGCGGCCGTCACGGTCTCCTCCGGGCCGGCGGCAGCGCCCGGGCGTCCGTCGTCGTAGGAGGTGTAGTCGTCGTACCGGTCGTAGCTGTCGTAGCGGTTGTCGCCGTCGTAGCCCGGGTCGATGTCCGTCCCGGCCGTGCGGACGGCCGCGGCCGCCGTGCCGCTCGCCGCCGCGCGGTCGAAGAGGGTCGATCGGGTCGAGGTGGCGCTGACCCGCACGGGCCGGCCGAGACGGGTGCGCACCGAGGGCGCGGGCGCGGCGTCGTCGTACGAGTCGTCGTCCCGCCACCGGGTGACCTTGGGCTGGGGGGCCGCGCCGCCGAGGTCGTCGGAGGCCTCGGTCGCGACCACGGGCGTGGGGCTGGTGGGGTCCGGCTCGTCGTACACGTAGGAGCCGGTGCCGCCGCCGCGCGGGGCGCCGAAGATGTCGTCGCTGAGGGACTCGTCCTCGACGTCGTCCGGCTCCACCAGCAGGGAGTCCAGCATGTCCGCGGCCGGGGTGTGCGAGGTCACCAGGTAGGTGTGCGCCTCCGCCTGGCCGAGGTCCAGGATCTGGAAGGGGGCGCCGATGCTGCCGTTGGCCATCGAGCGGGCGTTCTCCACCAGCAGGGACGTGTGCCGCTCGGCGGGCAGCAGGATCGACACGCGGCGGCCGAGGATCTGGTCCTGTCCCTCGAGCACGTGGTCGCCCTCGGCGGTGGCCAGCACGTCGGCGACGACCTTGTAGCGGCCGCCGAGGACGGAACCGAGCTTCATCGGTGCGGGCACGTTGGCTCCCTGGGGGTCGGGAATCCGCGGCGGGGGCCGGAATTCGCGGGCGGGGGTGGCCGGCGGGGCAGAAGGGGTGTTCCTGACCCACGTCACCGACCACTCAGCACTTTACCGGTCCCGGCGTCCGGCGGCCGAGAGCCGTGTCACACGGCCGGTCCGCGCGACCGGGACCGACGGTCCTGGACGGACGGTCAGGGTCGCGGGGTCCGGGCCGCGCGGCCCGGCCGGCGCGGTCAGCGGCCGAGCCGGGCGAGGAGCGGGCGCACCAGGCTGTCGAGCTCCCGGACGCGGCAGAGCTTCAGGGCGCCCAGGTAGGCGATCCCCATCACGGTCCCGCCCACGGCCACGGTGGCGATCGCGGTCAGCTGGTTGATCCAGGGGAAGCCGGCGGGGTCGTAGCCGCCGAGCAGGAACAGGGCCACGGCGCCCACTCCGCCCGCGAGCAGGGACGCCACCAGGATCCGGGCGTGGGAGTCGAGGATCCGGGCCACGTCGTAGTCCCCGATCCGGCGGACCAGGACCACGTGGTAGATCAGCGCGCTCAGGACGTTCTGGGCGGCGTAGCAGGCGGCGACCGCGAAGACGATGAGGTCCGGCGGGACGAAGGACCAGATCAGCAGGGCCGAGGCCACCGTGAAGAGGGCGACGCCGACCTGCACCAGGAACGGGGTGCGGGCGTCCTCCTGGGCGTAGAACGCCCGGCCGAGCATGAAGGAGACGGACATGAAGGGCGCGCCGACCGCGATCACCGTGATCACCTGGCCGACCACGGCCCCGGCGGAGGGGACGCCGCCGCTGAAGAGCATGCCCAGGGGCCCGGCGAAGACCACGAGGGCGACCGTGGCGAAGACCGTGGCCACGCCCGTGATGCGCAGGCTCGAGGACAGGGAGGCGACCATGCCGGCCCGGTCCCCGTCGGTCGAGGCCGCGGCCATCCGGTTGAACAGCACCGTGGCGATGGACAGGCCGATCACCCCGTGGGGCAGGGAGTACAGCATCGAGGCCTGGTTGAGCGCGGCGACTCCCGCGATCTGCTGCGGCGGGTCCATCGCGAGGTACTCGGGGCGGTATCCGGTGGGGATCGCGGCGACCTTGGTCAGGGTCAGGAACGCCAGGTTGGCCAGGACCCCGGTGGCGAGCGTCCAGCCGGCGAGCCGGGCCGCCGTGGACAGCCCGATGCCGCGCCAGCCGAACGTGGGCCGCAGCCCCAGCCCGAGCCGGCGCAGCGGCCAGAACAGCACGAGGGCCTGGGTGGCGACGCCCACCGTGGCCATGGCCGCCAGCCAGAAGGTCTTGGCCGGGGACCAGTTCTCGAGGGTGTGCTCCGTCTCGGCGTACGCCCCGAACTGCTGGACGAACACGAGCAGCGCCGCGATGGCCACCACGTTGTTGACCACCGGGGCCCACATGTACCAGCCGAAGGCGCCGCGGGCGTTGAGGACCTGTCCCACCACGGTGTAGAGGCCGTAGAAGAAGATCTGCGGAAAGGTGAACAGCGCGAAGGTCAGGCCGAGGGAGAGCTGCGCGTCGGTCCAGTCGGTGCCCATGGTCCGCACGATGGGTCCGGCCAGCAGCACCACCACCGCCGTGACGCCCAGCAGGGCGAGCACGGCGAGGGTGAGCAGGCGGGAGATGTAGTCGGCCCCGCCGTCGGCTGCGGTCTTGGAGGCCTTGATGATCTGGGGCACCAGGACGGCATTGAAGATGCCGCCGGCCACGAGGACGTAGATCAGGTTCGGCAGGGTGTTCGCGAGCTCGAAGACGTCGGAGACGGTCGTGACGGAGCCGATGGCCACCGTGATGAGGACCGTCTTGACGAACCCGAGCGCGCGGGAGACGAGGGTGCCGGAGGCCATGATGGCGCTGGAGGCCGCGCCCGAGCGGCGCACCACCCCCGCGGCGGGGGCTGTTCCGGGGACGGGGCCCGTGCCCGGGGCGGACGCGGTGCCGGCCGTCGCCCCCGGGGTGTCCCCGGCGCCGTCCCCGGAGCCGGGGGCCTCAGAGCTGGTGGATGATGTATTCACGGGCGATGTCGGCGATGCGCCGTTCGTTGGGGAAGGACAGTTTCCGGCCGAGGTCGTCGATGTTCACCCAGGCGACGTCGACCGCCTCGTGGTCGGGGTCGTTGTCCGTGGTGAGGTGGCCGCCCGTGGCGCGCAGCAGGAAGTGGTGCACCGTCTTGTGCACGCGGTGGCCGGAGACCGTGAACCAGTAGTCGATGCTGCCCAGCGGGCTCAGCACCTCTCCGGCGATGCCGGTCTCCTCCTCGATCTCGCGGATCGCGGCTTCCTCGTTGGTCTCCTCGCCCTCGGGGTGGCCCTTGGGCAGGCACCACTCGAGGCGTCCGCCCCGGTTGATCCGGGCGATGATGGCCACCGGGTGGGCGGGTGCGCCGAGGTCCACGACGATCCCCCCGGCGGAGACTTCCTCGACCGTGGGCAGCGCAGCGGCCGGCGCGGTCGGCCGCTTCTTCGGTGCGCTGGGGACGGGGAAAGCCATGTCTCCTACCTTGCCACAATCGCGCGGGCTCCGGCCGGAGCCCGGAAGGGGCTCCGGCGGCCCGTCCGGGCGGGGCCGCCGCGGCCGGGTCAGCGCCCGGGTCCGCACCCGGGGTCTGGAACAATGGGCGGCACCATGACGCAGCTCCCCGACGCCTCCGCGATCCACCCCGCCGCCCTCGACCTGGGGCGGCGGTTCTCCGCCGCCGGCCACGAGCTCTCCCTCGTGGGCGGTCCCGTGCGGGACCTCTTCCTCGGCCGGCCCGCCCTGGACCTGGACTTCACCACCGACGCGACGCCGGACGAGACGCTCGCCGTGGTCTCGGGGTGGGCGGACGCGGTGTGGGAGATCGGCCGCGCGTTCGGGACCATCGGGATGCGCCGCGGCGACGTCCAGCTGGAGGTCACCACGTACCGCGCCGAGGCCTACGACGCCGACTCCCGCAAGCCGCAGGTGGCCTTCGGCGACTCGCTCGAGGACGACCTGTTCCGCCGCGACTTCACCATCAACGCCATGGCGCTGCGGCTGCCCGGCCTGGAGCTCGTGGACCCGCACGGCGGGATCCAGGACCTGCACGCCCGGTCCCTGCGCACCCCGGGCGCCCCGGAGGACTCCTTCTCGGACGACCCCCTGCGCATGATGCGCGCCGCGCGCTTCGCGTCCCAGCTGGACGTCGAGGTGGCCCCGGAGGTCCAGGCCGCCATGACCGGCATGGCGGAGCGGATCGCGATCGTCTCGGCCGAGCGGGTGCGGGACGAGCTCGTCAAGCTGGTCTGCGGGCGCCGTCCCCGCCGGGGCGTCGACCTGCTGGTGAGCACCGGGCTCGCCGGGTTCGTGCTGCCCGAGGTGCCCGCGCTCCAGCTGGAGACGGACGAGCACCACCGGCACAAGGACGTCTACCAGCACTCCCTGACCGTCATGGAGCAGGCGGCGGCCCTGGAGTCCGGTCCGGAGGGCCCCGTGCCCGGGCCCGACTTCGCCCTGCGCTTCGCCGCGCTCATGCACGACGTGGGCAAGCCCGCCACCCGGCGCTTCGAGGACTCCGGTGCGGTGAGCTTCCGCCACCACGAGGTGGTGGGCGCCAAGCTCACCGCCAAGCGGATGCGGGCCCTGCGCTTCGACAACGACACGATCCGGACGGTCGGCCGGCTGGTGGAGCTGCACATGCGCTTCTACGGCTACGGGGACGCCGAGTGGACCGACTCCGCCGTGCGCCGCTACGTCCGGGACGCCGGGGAGTGCCTGCAGCGGCTGCACCGGCTCACGCGGGCGGACGTGACGTCCCGGAACCGGCGGAAGGTGGCCCGGCTGGCCGCCGCCTACGACGACCTCGAGGCGCGGATCGAGGAGCTCTCCGCGCGCGAGGAGCTGGACGCGGTCCGGCCGGAGCTGGACGGCGAGCGGATCATGGCGGTCCTCGGCATCCCGCCGGGGCCGGCGGTGGGGCGGGCGTACAAGTTCCTGCTCGACCTGCGCCTGGACGAGGGGGAGCTGGGGCCGGAGGAGGCCGAGCGGCGGCTGCGGGCCTGGGCCGCGGACAGCCTGTGAGCGCGCGGGCCGGCGCCGGCACGGTCGCCCCGCTCGCGGCGCGTCCCGCGGTGCACCCGGCCGACTCCCGGAACGGCGCCGGTGCTCGGACGCACGCCCCTGATCGCCGCGCCCCGATGCATGCCGATGGCGACATATGCGGTGGAGTCGATGCGGTGCTCCTCGCATCGGACGGGCTGCGCGGACGGGCAGCTGCGCCGTGAGCCCGCCGGCCGGATCCCGGAACGCTCACCGGGCACTGCTGGTGGGCCTGAGCCTCTACGCGGTGATGACGGCCTGGCTGCTGCGGCTGCCGTGCCGGGTGCCCGGGTGGGGCGCCGCCGAGAGCCTGCCCGCGCTGTGCGCCACGGAGATCGTGCCCGGCGAGGCGTCCGCGGCGGGCGGCTTCCTCACGGGCGGGCCCGCGGGGGACCAGCCCGCCCTGGTCGGGATGGTCACCACGGTGCTCGGCCGGCTCGCGGCCGGGCTCTCCGCACCGTCCGGGGCGGGCGCGGACCCGGCCGTGGTGGCCGACCTCTCCGTGCTGCTGCTGGCCGGGGCGTGGATCGGCACGGTGGCCGCGGTCTCCGCGCTCTCCGGGCGGCGCGGGGCGGACGCGTTCGTGCTGGCGCTCGCGCCGGTGGCCGTCCTGGTGGGCTTCGGCACGTGGGACCTGTGGGCCGTGCTGCTGATGGTGCTGGCGCTGCTGCTCCACGTCCGGGGCAGCCCCGTGCCGGCGGGAATCCTCCTGGGCCTCGCGGCGTCCGTGGCGCTGTTCCCCCTGGTGGTCCTCCTGGCCGTGCTGCTGCTGGGCGTGCGGTACCGGCAGTTCCGGGACGTGGCGGTGGTCCTGGCCGGGACGGTGCTGACCTGGACGCTGGTCAACGGGCCGTTCCTGCTCGCGGACCGGGACCGGTGGGCCGAGCAGCTCGGCACGCCGTGGGGCGGTCCCGCGGCGGGCTCCTCCCTCTGGGGCGTCTGGGCTCGGACCGAGCAGGCGCGCACGGGCTCGGGCCCGGCCCCGGCGGGGGAGTGGGTGCTCCTCGCCCTCGTGCTGGGCCTCGTGGCGGTGCTCGTGCTGACCCTGCTCACCCGGCAGGAGCCCAGCGTCGTCCAGATCTCGTTCCTGCTGCTCGCCGTGCTCGTGCTCGCCGGCCCGGCCTACTCGCTCGTCCACGCGCTCTGGCTGGCGCCCCTCGTGGTGCTCAGCCGGCGCCGGTGGCCCGAGTTCGCCGTCTGGCAGCTCGTCGAGGTGCTGTGGTGGACCACCCTGGTCCTGCCGGAGCCGTCCTGGCCGGTGCTGCCGGGGCTGGGCGCGGTCGGCTGGGACGCCCAGGACCTGCTCGCCGCGGTGCGGGTGCTGCTCCTCGCGCTCCTGGTGGTCGCGGTCGCCGTCGACGTCCTGCGGGGCGGCCGGGCCCGGGGGATCGGCCTGTCCGAGTCCGGCTGAGCGCCCCGGCTCCGCCGGGAGGGGGAGGCGGGCGGCAACACGCCCGGGCGGGATCATCCTGACGGCGGTGCCGCCCCCCGCCGGCGCTCCCGTAGGTTGGTCGGTGGCGAGCAACGACGCCGGAGAAGAACTGACGAGTGCTCGGGAGGAGCGCCGGTGATCGAGATCGAGAACCTGACGAAGACCTACGGCGGCAAGACGGCGGTGGACGACGTCAGCTTCACCGTCCGCCCCGGCAGGGTCACCGGCTTCCTGGGGCCCAACGGGGCCGGCAAGTCGACCACGATGCGCCTCGTCGTCGGGCTGGAGTCCGCGACCCGGGGCCACACGCGCGTCAACGGGAAGCCGTACGCGCAGCACCGGGCGCCGCTCGCCGAGGTCGGGGTGCTGCTGGACGCGAAGGCCGTCCACCCCCGTCGCACCGCGCGGGCGCACCTCGCCGCGCTCGCCGCGACCCACGGCATCCCGAGGTCCCGCGTCCAGGAGGTCGTGGAGCTCACCGGGCTCGGGGCCGCCGCCGACAAGCGGGTGGGCGGGTTCTCCCTGGGCATGGGCCAGCGCCTCGGCATCGCCGCGGCGCTGATCGGCGACCCGCACACCGTGGTCCTCGACGAGCCCGTCAACGGCCTGGACCCCGAGGGCGTCGTCTGGGTGCGCCACCTCGCCAAGTACCTCGCCTCGGAGGGCCGCACGGTCTTCCTGTCCTCCCACCTGATGTCGGAGATGGCCCAGACCGCCGACCACCTCGTGGTGATCGGCCGGGGCCGGATCCTCGCGGACGCGCCCATCCAGGAGATCCTGGCCGGGGGCCGCACGCGCACCCGGCTGCGCACCACCGACCGGGAGGCCCTGCGCCGCGCCCTGGAGGGCACGGACGCCGGCATCACGGAGTTCGACGACGACGGGCTGCTGGTCACGGGGCCGGAGCCGCGGCGCATCGCCGAGGCCGCGCTCTCCCACGGGGTCCTGGTCCACGAGCTCACGCCGCTCACGGAGACCCTCGAGGACGTGTACATGGCCATGACCCAGAACGAGGTCGAGTACCGCTCCGGCGGCGCTCCCGCACCGACCGACCCGGCGCCCTGGGCGGACGCCGCCGCACGAACCGGAGACCGAGCATGAGCACCGACACCTCGACCGCCCCGCGCCCGCAGACCGGCGCCCCGGACCCCACCGGACCGTCCGCCCCGTCCCGGGTGCGGCTGGGCTTCGGCCGGGTCCTGCACTCCGAGTGGATCAAGTTCCGCTCCCTGCGCTCGCACTGGATCCTGCTCGGCGTGGCCCTGCTGCTCTCCCTCGGCTTCGCGGCGCTGGGCGCCTGGAGCACCACGTCGCTGCAGAGCTTCAACGAGCAGGCCGCGCAGGAGCAGGTCGACGAGTCGCTGGACGGACGGTCCCCGGAGGAGCTCGGGCTCACCGAGGAGGAGGTCCAGCAGCAGCAGGACGCGTTCGCCGCCGAGTCGGACCAGCAGATCGCCGCGCAGTCCGACATCGCCCTGCCGGACGGGATGGGCTTCAGCGAGTACCTGGCCATGACCAGCGCCAACAGCGGCCTGCAGCTCGTCATGCTGCTCCTGGGAGCGCTGGCCGTGCTGTTCATCGGCTCCGAGTACGCCACCGGCGCCATCCGCACCACCATGACGGCGGTGCCGCGGCGCACCCCGGTGATGCTCGCCAAGACCGTGGTGCTCTCCGTGGTCGGGTTCCTCTTCGGAGTGCTCAGCGGGCTCCTGTGCCACCTCGTCGTCCAGCCGGTCCTGGCGGGCGGGGACCTCGGCTACGACGTGTGGCAGGAGCCCGTCCTGCTCAACGTCCTGGCGGTGGGTGTCTTCTACATGGTCACCGCGTGGCTGGGCTTCGGGCTCGGGGCCCTGCTGAAGTCCACCACGTGGGGGATCGTGGTGCTCGTGGTGCTGGTGATGGTCCTGGAGATCGTGCTGTTCGCGCTGTCCTTCGAGTGGCTCGAGGACGTCAAGCCGTACTCCCCGGGGGCGGCCGGCACCCAGCTGACCACGATGTACCAGTCCGCCGACCCGGTGCTCACCCACGTGGAGTCCGGCCTCGTCTACGGGGCCTGGGGCCTGGTGCTCGTGGCGGCCGGGATCCTGGCCACGCGGAGGCGCGCGCTCTAGCGGTTCTTCCGTCCCGTCCGCGGCGCCGGCCCTACGATGTGAGCTGGTGGGCCGGGACGCGGCCCGCACCGTCCGGGCCGAGTGCCGGACGGACCCCTGGGGAACGGGAGCTGCGGTGTCGGTGTCACGCGAGCGGGAGGCCGGCCAGGCCCTCTCCGCGGTCGACGCCCGGGGCCTGCGGCGGGCCCTGCTGCACTGGCTGACGGTCGTGGTGGTGCTCGTGAGCGTGTTCAGCTCCGTGGTCAACTGGGTCTTCGTCGACCGCGAGCCGCAGGACCCGGTGGCCACCTGGCTCGGCGGGCTCGAGAACGGGCGCTCGCGGCAGCTGCTGTCCCGCACCGAGGCCGTCGTGTCCGACCCCACCCTGAGCATCTTCTCGAACCGGGTGTACCGCAACGCCGCGGGCCGGATCGGCGGCCACGAGATCGTGGGCGTGGACCGCAGCGGCAGCCGCGCCGAGATCCGGGCCCGCGTGTGGTGGGACGGGCCCGACGGCGCCCGGGAGCGGGAGGAGGTCCACGTCTACCCCGTGCACCAGGTGCGGCGCAGCGGTCCCTTCAACGACCAGTGGCTGCTCGACGACCCGGACGTGGCCACCCTCTCGATCCACCTGCCCGCGCCCCTCGACGAGCTCTCCGTCAACGGGGAGACCGTCCGCCCGGACGCGGACGAGCGGGTGCCGGACCCGCAGGGCCCCGGCGGCACCTGGCGCTACGAGGCCCTGCCCGGGGAGTACGCGATCGGGCTGCCGGAGAGCTCCTACTACGCGGTGGACCCGCCCCTGGTGTCGCACACCGTGGCGTTCCGGGATCCGCCACCGGCCACGGTGGCGCTGCGGATCGAGCCCTCCCCGAGGATGTGGCAGGAGGTCGACGACCGGATCGAGGCGTGGCTGGAGGACTGCATGGCGTCGGAGGAGCTGTCCTCCGAGGAGTGCCCCTCGTCCCGCCGCTGGGCGTCCCCGCAGGAGCCGCTGGAACCGTCCGCGGCGGTCACCGGGGCGCCGGAGCCCGAGCTCACCGGCGTCCGGTGGCGGCTGGTCTCCCGGCCCGCCCTGGTCCTGGTCCCGGACCCGGCGGACCCGCTGCGCTGGACGGCCGACCCGCACCGGCCCGCGGAGGCGCGGCTGAGCTACGAGGAGGACGGGGAGACCGTCACGGAGCGGATCGAGTTCCCCGTCCGCGCCACCGTGCGCTCCACGGGCCAGAGCGCCGAGATCAGCGTGGGCCTGGAGTAGTCGCGGGCGGTGTCGCCCCGGCGTGCGCCGCCGTGCGTGCGGACGCGCGCCGGAGACCACCCAGCACCCGGTCCGCCAGCACCCAGTAGGCCACCCCCGCGACGAGGGAGGCGACCACGGCCAGGACGGGTGAGAGCGGCAGCAGCACGGGATAGACCAGCCAGTGGGTGAGGTAGATGTACAGGGAGGCCGCGGCCAGCCATCCCGCAACCCGCCGCAGGCCGGCCGGAACGGGCAGCGCGGTCACCCACAGCAGCAGCAGGACACCGATGACCACCGTGACCTCCCGGACGGTGCTGTCGAAGTACCCCGGCACCGTCAGGAGGGTCAGGAGGGTGACGAGGGACCGTTCCAGGACCGTCCGGGTCCGGGCGGCGGCCCAGCCGAGCGCGAAGAGCCAGAAGACCGGTGCGGGCTTCGGCAGCCCCGGGTCCACGATGTCGTACCGGCTGATCAGCCCGATCGCGAGCAGTGCGAGCGGGAACGCCAGCGGGAAGCGCCGTTCGGCGCGGTCCGCCCACGGCAGCGCCATGAGCGCCGAGACGGCCACGAGCACGTAGACGAGCATCTCCACGAACCAGAAGTGCCACTGGGTCGTCAGGTGCTGCGGCCCCACGATGCCGTTGAGCAGGAAGACGTTGGCCCAGGTGTAGTCGTCGGTGAGCAGGTGCGCCAGGGGGATGAACGCCGCGGAGGGCACCACGATCCGTCCGAGGCTGCGCAGCTGGCGCCGCAGGCGCGGGAGCCGTTCGCCGTGGAGCTGGAACCGGGCGAAGTTGTAGCCGGCCACGGCGAAGAGCACGTGGGCGGTCTGGAGCGTGAAGAGCTCCACGTGCGTCATCACGATCAGCACGATGGCGACGGCGCGGAGCACGATGCCGGTCTCCAGGAACGACACGAGCCGCCGCGGCCGGGTGGTGGCCCGGGCCGCCAGGTCGCGGACGGAGGTGAGGTGCCAGTCCGTGGGGAGGTGCCCCAGGGCCTGCTCGAGTCGGACGGAGGCCGCCACGTAGGACAGCGAGTCCCCGTCGAGGGAGACGAACGTGTCGTCGTCGCGGACGTCGGGACGGTCGAGCACCTCGGCGAGGATCCGCCGGACGTCCTCGGGTCCCTCCGCCCGGGGTTCCGGGGGTGCCGCGGCGGGGCGATCGGCGCCGAGGGCGGCGACGGCCGGGTAGTCCACCTTGCCCGTGCCCAGACGGGGCAGCTGCTCGACCGCGTGCACCTCGACCGCCGGGCGCGGCAGACCGATGCTCTCGGCCACGACCTTCGACAGCAGGGACGTCTCCTGCTCGCCCGTGACGGCCACGACCAGCCGCTCGTCGGAGCCGGCGGCGGCCGCGTCCACGCCGAGCTCCGCGAGGACCCGTTCGACCTGCCCGAGGTCCACGCGCAGGCCCACGATCTTGACGAAGCGGCTGCGCCGCCCGACGACCTCGTACAGCCCGTCCGGGTGGCGGCGGGCGAGGTCCCCGGTGCGCAGGTCCTCGACCGTGCGCCCGGCGGCGAGGTCCTCCGGGCGCTCCGCGTAGCCGAGCATGACGTTGGGCCCGCTGTACACGAGCTCGCCGTCCGGGAGCCCGTCCACGGGCTCGATGCGGAACTCCCCGCCCGGGATCGGCACCCCGATCGTGCCGGCCCGCTCGGCCGCCAGCCCGGGGGGCAGGTAGGCCATCCGGGCGGTGGCCTCCGTGGCCCCGTACATCACGACCAGGTCCCAGCCGGCCCGCTCGCCGGCTCCGGCCCACTGCCGGACCTTCTCCGGGGCGAGCCGTCCACCCGCCTGCGTGACGCAGCGCAGGTGCGGCAGGTCCATCGTCCCGAAGCCGACGCGCTCGAGCAGCTCGAAGGTGTAGGGCACGGCCGCGAAGGACGTGGCGCGGTGGGCGCGGACGAGGTCCCAGAAGCAGGGGTCGACCACGGAGAGGTCCGTCAGCACCACCGCTGCACCCCGGCAGAGGTGGCTGTTGAGCACCGACAGCCCGTAGCAGTAGGACATCGGCAGCGTGGTCGCGGCGCGGTCGTCGGGGCCGATGCCGAGGTACTCGGCGATCGCCTCCGCGTTGGAGACAAGGTTCTCGTGCGAGAGCCGCACGAGTTTCGGCGAACCGGTCGAGCCGGAGGTGCTCAGCAGCAGGGCCAGGTCCGGATGCAGCTCGTGCCGTGTGCCCGGGCGCCGCTCCTCCAGGACGGGCGTCCCGTTCCCGGTGCTCCGCAGCAGGACGTCGGGGTCGTAGGCCGTCACCAGCGACTCGACGGCGGCCGGCTTGTCCGCCGGGACCAGCAGGAGCGGGTGACCGGCCGTGAGGGCCGCGAGGTAGGCGACGAGGGAGTCGACGTCGTTGGAGGCGGCGAGCACGGCCAGCCGGCGCTCCGTGCCGAGACGCGCGGCCAGGTCCTCGACCCGGGCCGCCAGTTCTCGGTAGGTCAGGACGTGGTCGCCCGTGAGGACGGCGGGGCGGTCCCCGTGGCGGGCGAGATCGGCGGCGAAGGCGACCCGGGCAAGGTCAGGTTGAAGACTCACCCGCACTACGTTAGAGAGAATCTTTAGCGAAGGAAAGTCTTGCCTAATTCGTCCGACATGCGGGATCGCCGGTTCGACGTCCCGTCGGCGGACCGCGGGGGCGGGGCGGTGACGGCCCGGTCGTCGACGAGCAGCGTGGGGGTGGTCCCGGCCGTGACCGTCACGGCGACGGGGGTCCCCACGGGGTGGCGGACGTTGTGCGGCTGCCAGGAGCGCAGGGAGCGGCCGGAGGCCAGCCGGACGTGGTGCAGCACGAACGCGCCGTGGTACTCGATCGCGCTGACCCGGGCGCTGGAAGCGGGGTCCGGGGCCAGCGCCACCTCGTGGGGCCGCAGCACGACGTCGACGTCGACGTCACTGTGCGCCCATCCCGGCACGGTGGAGACGATGCCGATCTCGCACGTGAGCAGCGCACGGTGGACGCGGGCGGGCAGGAAGTCGGCGTCTCCCATGAAGGACGCCACGAACCGGGTGGCGGGCTGCTCGAAGACCTGTTCCGGGGTGTCGGACTGCTCGATGACCCCGTTGTGCATGACCACCACGCGGTGGCCGATCGAGAGGGCCTCCGTCTGGTCGTGGGTGACCAGCACGGCGGTGGTGCCGGTCTCGCGCAGCGTGGCCACGGTGTCGCGGCGCACCTGCGCCCGCAGCGACTCGTCCAGACTGGAGAACGGCTCGTCGAGGAGCACGACGGCGGGGCGGGGGGCCAGCGCCCGTGCCAGGGCCACGCGCTGCTGCTCGCCTCCGGAGAGCTCGTGGGGATAGCGGTGGGCCAGGTGTCCCAGCCGCACGAGCTCGAGGACCTCACCCACACGGGCCCGCCGACCGGCGCGCGGGAGCCGGTCCAGGCCGAAGGCCACGTTCTTGGCGACCGTCAGGTGCGGGAACAGGGCGTGGTCCTGGAAGACGAGTCCCACGCGCCGGCGTTCCGGCTCCTGGAACCGGCGCCGGTCCGCCACCACGTCCCCGGCGATGCGGATCGTGCCCTCGTCCGGCCGTTCGAGACCGGCGACGAGGCGCAGCGTGGTGGACTTGCCGCAGCCCGAGGGGCCGATGAGGGTCACCAGCTCGCCGGGCGGGACCGTCAGCTCCAGTCCACTGACTCCCACGGAGGCCCCGTAGTGCTTGTCCACCCCCTCGAGGACGAGGGCGGGCGCGGTCTCCCCGCCGCCGGACACGGTCGGATTGCTCGCGATCTGCGCCGTCATGGGGACACCCTTCCCTGTCGCTCCGCGCGGTGGGCCTGCCGGACGAGGACGAACACGGGCACGACCGCCGCCGCCACGATCACGAGCGCCGGCAGGGCCGCCTTCTCCCAGAAGTTCTCGCGCGCCAGCTCGTAGACCCACACGGAGGCCGTGGTGAACCCGAACGGGCGCAGCAGCAGCACGATGGGCAGCTCCTTGACGGCGTCGATCATGACGAGGACGAGGGCCGTGGCCACCCCCGGGCGGGCGATGGGCAGGTGCACCCGGGTGAGCACGCGGAGCGGTGAGGCGCCGAGGCTCTGCGCGGAGAAGGTGACGGTGGGGGAGATCTTGGCGAGGCTCGCGTCCACGGCCTGGTAGGCCGGGGCGAGGAAGCGGATCACGTAGGCGTAGAGGATGCCGAGCACCGACCCCGTCACCAGCAGCCCCGTGCCCCCGGGCACGCCCGCCCGTTCCAGCGCCGTGTCCAGCCCGGCGAAGGCGATGAGGACGCCGATGCCCACCACGGCCCCGGGGACGGCGTAGCCGAAGGTCGTGAGCTGCGCCGCGAAGGCCACCGTCCGGCCGCCGCCCATCCGCACCCCGTGGGCGACGGCGAGCGAGAGCGTCACGCAGGCCAGAGCGGCGATCCCGGCGACCACGAGACTGTTGCCCAGGTACTGGGCGAAGCGCGGGTCCGAGAGGGAGCCGGGATTGCCGACGGCCTCCCCGACGGCCCACACCAGCAGCTGCAGCACGGGCACGATGAAGCCGGCGGAGAGGGCGGAGAGGGCGAGCAGCGTGGCACCCCAGGAGCGCCAGCCGGTGAGCCGCCGGGGCTGCAGGCCCTGGCCCCGTCCGCCCCGCTGGTGGAAGCGGGCCCGGCCCCGGAGCAGCCGTTCGCCGGTCAGCACGGCCACGGCGAACAGCAGCACGAGCACGGCGAGCTGGGTGGCGGCGTGGAAGTCGAAGGTGCCCTTCCAGACCAGGTAGACCCCCACGGAGACCGTCTGCACGTTGAAGTACTGCACCGTGGCGAAGTCGGTGAGCGTCTCCATCATCACGAGCGCCAGTCCCGCCGCCAGCGAGGGCCGGGCCAGCGGGATCAGGACCCGCCGGAGCGCGCGTCCTCGGCCGGCGCCGAGGGTCCGGGCGGCGTCGTAGGTGCCGGTCGTCTGCTCGACCAGCGCGGAGCGGGCCAGGAGGTAGACGTACGGGTAGAGGGTCAGGGACATCACGAGCACGGCGGCGGGCAGGGAACGGACCTCGGGCACCCACACGCCCGGCCCCAGGACGGAGCGCAGGGCCCCCTGCACCGGCCCGGCCACGTCGAAGACGGAGAGGAACACGAAGCCGAGGATGTAGGCCGGCATGGCGAGGGGCAGGACCAGCAGCCAGACGAGGACGTCCCGGAGAGGGAAGCGGAAGGCGGTCACGAGCCATGCGAGCCCGCCGCCCACCACGAGGGTGCCGGCGCCCACGCCCAGCATCAGCAGGAGCGTGGTGAGCACCATCCGGCCCAGGTCGCGCGGCGGGGTGGCCGTGCCCAGGCTGCCCAGGCCGTCCACCACCACCGCCAGGACCGGGGTGGCCACCAGCACGGCGACGAGGACGACGAGCGCCGACCACGCCGGGCGCCCCGAGCCGGGC